>JAYTWT010000389.1:0-16707 GCA_043743295.1 Alphaproteobacteria bacterium
GGTATGCTGACCGGACGGGTTCAGCGATCATCCGAGATTTCGTAGGCCCATCGATCGACACTGGATTTCGGCTGACCTCGTGGGCCTCTCCGAACCGGATGATCGTGTCGGTCGATCTGGCATTCCTCCTCACCGGCGTCTACACGCCGGGGCTGCAGCCCCTCGCCTTGAATGTCAGCGGCAAGGACAAACTGCGCGGCGTGATCGATGACCAACCCTACCCGATGATCTGGATTCCTGTCGGTGGCCGCGGCGAAATGGGTCCGGTGAACAGTGGCATCGAGCTGGCCGCGACCAATCATCAGACCATCCGACGCTACTGCGAAATGATCATCGAGCTGAATTATCAATCCATCACACCCCTGCATCTGGCGGGCGCGCACTGTGAGGATTTCGGCTGGACACCGCCCTACATCATCGATCGGATTCTGCGGCATTGGCAGGATGAGGTGCGGCACCGTAGTGAGATCTACGGCACTCTGGCCATGACTGCGTAAACCCGCCGCGGTTGGAGCTCCCGGAACTCAACACGGGACCTCAACATAAGATCGAACGGTACGGGAGATCGATATGTGCCGAAACGCTGGTCGAGGCAGATCTGGATCGTCTTGCCATAACCCTAGCCCTTGGTTCGCTCGACCCCTTCCACACTAGGATTGGCGCGCAACGCTGCCGAGATGTGCGTCAGGTGCCGGGCGTCATTGACGTCGACGTCAATGTCCACGTCGAAGAAGTCGGCCTGGCGTTGATGCATGCGAAGTTGGACGATATTGCCTCCGGCTTCGCCGATGATACCGCAGACTTGACCTAACACCCCCGGTGAATTGCGGATCGTGGCCGTAATCCGCGCACGGGCGATGGCATTGCGTTCGGCCTCCGGCGTCCACTGAAGGTCCCGCCAGAGGTCTTCGCGGTCTTCGTACTCAGCCAGTTTTTCGCAGGCGATGGTGTGGACGCTGAGACCGCCGTCCTCGGGCTCCACGATGCCCACGATGCGGTCGCCCGGCACCGGCGAGCAGCAGGGCGCGAAGTGCAGCGTGACCCCGGGGGTCAGGCCGCTTCCGCGCACATACAGGCGGGCACCCTTACCGTCCTGGATAGGTCGGCGGGCCGTAGCGGCCTCACGCTCAGCAGCCTTGAGCCCCGGGAAGGCGATCTCCAGAACCTGTGAAGGCGTCGCGCGACCACGGCCGACAGCGTCAAACAGCTCGTCTTCGGTGGTGGCTGCGAACCGTTCCATGGCCGGACGGAGCGAGACATCTTTGCGCGCCTTGCCGGCCGCAGCGAAGGTCTGGTCTACAGTGGCGCGGCCCAGACGAATGAATTCCTCGCGCTCGGTTTGACGAATATGGCGGCGGATCGCGGAGCGCGCGCGCCCCGTGACGGTCAGCGAGCGCCAGTCTGGCGGTACAACGGGCTTGCCGCCCCGGATCACCTCAACCACATCGCCGTTAGAGAGCGTGGTGCGCAGGGGCTTCAACTCGCCATTGATCTTAGCGCCGACCGTCGTATCGCCAATGTCAGTGTGCAGGCCGTAGGCGAAGTCCAGAGGCATGGCACCGCGCGGCAGGCTGACCAGCCGCCCCTTGGGTGTGAAGACGAACACTTGGTCGAGATACATCTCCAGCTTGGCGTGCTCGACCAACTCCTCGGCATCGCCGCCGTTCTCCAGCACCTGGACCAGATGGCGCAGGTTGACCAAAGGATCACGACCACCGGCGGCCTTTTGGTGTTCCACGTCAAAGCCGTAGGACTTGTTCTTGTAGCGCCAGTGGGCAGCGACGCCCTCCTCCGCCACAAGATCCATGGACTCGGTGCGGATCTGCATCTCGATACGCATGCCCTTGTTGCCAACGACTGTGGTGTGCAGGGAGCGATAGTTGTTACGCTTGGGTGTAGAGATGAAATCCTTGAACCGCTCGGGCACCGAGGGCCAGGCGCGGTGGATGACGCCGAGCGCGCGGTAGCAATCCTCCTCACGGTCGACGATCACGCGAAAAGCATAGATGTCGGACAGCTGCGAGAAGCCGATCGATTTGCGCTGGAGCTTCCGCCAGATCGAAAAAGCGTTCTTCTCGCGGCCATAAACCCGGCAGGGGACGCCAGCAGCCTCTAGCTTCGCGGCCATCTCCTGGCTCACCGAAGAGACGGCCCCGCCCTGCTCGGTCCTCAAAACGGCGAGGCGGCGCAATATCGCATCGCGAGCCACCGGATTGAGATGCGCGAAAGCCAGTTCCTCCAGCTCTTCACAAATACGGTGCACGCCGATGGAGCGGGCCAGCGGGCCGTAGATATCCAGCGTCTCGCGTGCGATGCGCTCACGCTTGGCCGCCTGTTTGATAAAATGCAGCGTGCGCATGTTGTGCAGGCGGTCGGCCAGCTTCACCAACAGCACCCGGACGTCCTTCGAGATCGCCAGAATGAATTTGCGCAGGTTCTCGGCTTGACGAAGGTGCTCTTCGCTAAGCTCCAATTTTGAGAGCTTGGTCACGCCCTCAACCAATTCGGCGATCTCGCTGCCGAACAGCTCCTCGATCTTCTCGCGCGTGGTGTCGGTGTCCTCGATCACGTCGTGCAGCAGAGCCGTCACGATGGTCTCGGTATCGAGGCGGTAGTCGGTGAGAATGCCCGCCACTTCGATAGGGTGGGCGAAGTAGGGGTCACCAGAAGCCCGCTTCTGGGCCCCGTGAGCCTTCATGGCGTAGACATAGGCGCGGTTCAGCAGCGCCTCGTCAGCGGTGGGATCGTAGGAGCGGACCCTTTCGATCAGCTCGAACTGACGCAACATCTTCGGCCTGGGATGAGCCGGTGTCGGAGCGTGGTCAGGGGTGGCGGCCGGCGACTTGGCCGCCTCTTGGATAATCGGTTCTGCGCCGTCTGGGCTCAGTACCGCTCCTCCTGACCGCCATCGCGGTCGCTCTGTAGCGCGCGGACCAGTTCCAGTTCGCTCATCTGCATGTGCGTGGGGTCGGCCAGCAGCGCCAGGGTCTCGGCCTCTTCCTCGGCTTCCGAACGCTCATCGACACGCTGGAGCGACAGGATCACGGCTTCCTTCAATTCGTCCGGATCAACCACGTCGTCGGCGATCTCGCGCAGTGCCACCACGGGATTCTTGTCATTGTCGCGGTCAACCAACAGCGGTGCTCCGGCCGAAACCGCGCGGGCGCGCTGGGCCGATAACAGGACGAGGCTGAAACGGTTGGGCACTCTTTGAATGCAGTCTTCAACGGTGACGCGGGCCATGGAGTCTCTCAAACACGGGATAGCCGCCGGAAATAGAGCGTTCAGGCCAATTGTGCAACGCCGCATGGGAACACGAAGGTCACCGCTGCGTTGCAAGCTATCATCGGAAGGTGAGGATCGAAGATGTTGGCGACCCTTCCACACCGCAGAACCGCCTGGCTTCGCTGTGGATTATGCCAACCGCGATCTCAGATACCGTGGCCGTCGCATAGGCGCTCGAACAATATTTTCCCGCGCGATAGACAAAGTGATTCGTTTTCCGGCAGGACTTGCGGTCGTGGCGCTGAGGCCACGGTTGATGGATCGTTGGGATGCTAGCGCGGATGCCCGCCGAAGCTACTCCCGAGCTGGAACTCAAGTTTCAGCTGGACGCCGACGCCGTGAACGCTTTGTCCGACGTCTTCCCCCCAAACGATGCGTCCACTTCACAACTGCATGCCGTCTATTTCGATACTGACAGCCACGCGGCGCGGGACGGTGGGTTTAGTCTGCGTGTGCGACGCAAGGGTGATGCTTTCATCCAGACCCTCAAGCATCGTGCAGGCGGGGGCCTTTTCAAACGCGACGAGTGGGAAGTTGAGGTCTCGGGCTTTGACCTTGATCTTGCCTATCTCGCCTCAACGCCGCTTTTGGCCGCGATCGGCGACATGGCGCTCGCCCCCGCGTTCGTCGTCGAGGTTGAACGCCGGCTGCACACCTGGATCGACGATACGACCGAGATCGAGGTCAGCTTCGATACCGGCCACATTCTGGCGGACGGGCGCAGCGAACCCGTCGCCGAGATGGAACTGGAACTGCTGTCGGGATCGGCGGAGACGCTGTTCGCGCTGGCCCGGGTCCTGCAGGCAAAGGCGGCGCTGACTCCGGCTTACGAAAGCAAGGCGGATCGCGGCTATCGACTTGTTGGACACGACGGGTTCGCGGCCCTGAAGGCCCAGTATCCCCTGATCAAGCCAGAAACTTCGAGCGCCGACGCGTTTCAGATGATTGCGCGCGCCGCCTTAGTTCAGATCGCGGGCAATGCGAGCCTTTTGCGGCAAGCGCACAATCCAGACGTCCTGCATCAAATCAGGGTTGGGTTACGACGCCTACGGGCTCTTTTGACCGTCTTCAAGCCGATGCTCGACCAGGCGGGACTGCACTGGGCGAGGGCGGAAACGCGGTGGCTCGCGAGTGCATTGGCACCAGCTCGTGATCTCGATGTCATTCTTCGTAACGCCGACGCCTTGGACGAGATAGAGGACAACGTCGGACGCGCCGCGTTCTATCGCGCCCTGCGCTTGGCGCAGGCGGAGGCTTATGAAACAGCCCTTGCGTCCATTGGATCCGCGCGATTCCGCAGTTTACTCCTAGAACTCGGCGCTTTGATTGAAGCCGGGGCCTGGCTCACAGGCCGCGAACAGTCCGCGCGAAGCCTTGATCCTGCGGTAAGCCTAGCTATCCCGGCATTGCAGAAATTGGACGCTGTTGTTCGCCGTAAGTCCCGGCGGCTAATGTCGCAGGACGCTGCGGCACGGCACGACTTGCGGAAACAGGTCAAGAAGCTGCGATATGCGACCGCGTTCTTCGCCGACAGCTTCCCCAAGCATCCAAAGCGGCGACAACGCCTGATCGAGAACCTGCGCGCCCTGCAGAACCAACTCGGTGCCTTGAATGACATGGCGCTCGCACGACGACTTGCGAAACAGATCTCAGGGCGCCGTTCCAGCGAACTTGCCTATGCTGCCGGGTTGGAGGTGGGACGCCTGACCGCAGACGAAGCTGAAGTGTTGAACACCACGTGCCGCGCGGTGAAATCCTACCGAAAACGTCGCCCTTTCTGGCCGCTGCAACAGAAGCCTGCGAAGGACATTAACCTTTCCAAGGCAGGCTAGGTGAGGTCATTCTGAAACCATTCCGGTTCAAGCGACGAATTGGACCTTGGTCGCGCCCACCCTGCGGCCCAGGCGTCTCCACCAGAGAATAGGCATGCCGAACACGATTGTCCCGCTGAGCACCCGGCCCAACCGCGACGTCGCGGCAAGCGTCACATCCGAGGGTCTGGCCGGATCACCCGCCCGGTTCTTCAACCGTGAGCTATCCTGGCTAGCCTTCAACCGCCGGGTCCTGGCCGAGAGCATGAACCCCCGCCACCCGCTGTTAGAGCGGCTGCGGTTTCTGGCGATCAGCGCCAACAATCTCGATGAATTCTACATGGTCCGCGTGGCAGGCTTGAAAGCTCAGGTGCGTGAGGGCGTTCGGGCGCTGAGCCAGGACGGACTAAGTCCAGGGGAACAGCTCGTCCGGGTCAATGCCGAAGCAGCGGACCTCATGTCCGACCAGCAGACCCGCTGGCGGCAACTTCGCGAAGAACTCACCGAACAGGGCATCGCCTATGTCACCGCCGGTGATGTGACCGAGACGGAACGCGCGGCTCTGGAATCGCGCTTCCAGTCCGAGTTGTTCCCAGTGTTGACCCCGATGGCCATCGACCCGGCGCACCCGTTTCCATTCATCCCGAACCTCGCATTCTCGCTGGTCCTGAAGATCCGGCGGATAGCCGACGGTCGCCAGATGTATGCCTTGGCTCCTCTACCCGCTCAGATGGCCCGCTTCTGGGCCCTCGCGCCCGGTCGACCGGAGAAGCGTAAGGCGGCACGGCGGGTGATCTCGTTGGAAAGCATGGTGACCCTTTATCTGGACCATCTGTTCCCCGGCTGCGTGATCGAAGCGCAGGGCGTCTTCCGCCTGATCCGCGATAGCGATGTCGAGATGGAAGAAGAGGCTGAGGACTTGGTGCGCGAGTTCGAGGCCGCGCTCAAGCAGAGGCGGCTCGGCTCCGTGGTCCGGATCGAGTTCGAGGCGGCCATGCCGCAGGAACTACGCGACTTCATCTCCCAAGCCCTGCACGCCAAACCCGAGGACATCATTCTGATCGAAGGCCTGCTTGGCCTCGACGAGCTGACGCAGATGATTCCGTTTGATCGGCCGGACTTGAAATTCAAGGCGTTTGAAGCGCGTTTCCCTGAGCGGATCCGCGACCACGGCGGCGACTGCTTTGCCGCGATCCGCGAGAAGGACATCCTGGTCCACCACCCGTTCGAAAGCTTCGATGTGGTGGTTCAGTTCCTGCGTCAGGCCGCCCGCGATCCTAACGTCCTGGCCATCAAGCAGACGCTCTACCGCACCTCAAAGGACAGCCCAATCGTGGCCGCCCTGATTGAAGCCGCTGACAACGGCAAAAACGTCACAGCTGTGGTCGAGATCAAGGCGCGATTTGACGAAGAGGCGAACCTCAAGTGGGCGCGCGATCTGGAGCGGGCTGGCGTTCACGTCGTGTACGGCTTCATCGAGTACAAGACCCACGCCAAGCTTTCGACCGTGGTCCGGCGCGAAGGTGACCAACTTCGAAGTTACTGCCACTTCGGCACCGGCAACTACCATCCGATCACGGCACGGATTTACACCGACCTGTCGCTATTTACCACCGAAGCCCCATTTGCGCGGGATTCGGCCAAGCTGTTCAACTATGTCACCGGCTATGCGCAGCCGGTCGGGCTGGAGCGTCTATCGTTCTCGCCGATCACCATGAAGCGCGATCTGCTCAAGATGATCCAGCAGGAGGCAGCCAATTCGCGGGAGGGCAGGCCCGCGGCCATCTGGGCCAAAATGAACTCTCTGGTCGATCCCGAAATCATCGACGCGCTGTACGCCGCCAGTCAGGCCGGGGTTTCGATTGACCTGGTCATCCGTGGGATATGCTGCCTTCGTCCGGGTCTTGCCGGTCTGTCGGACAATATCCGGGTGAAGTCGATTGTCGGGCGCTATCTGGAACATGGTCGCGTCGTCGCTTTCGCCAACGGCCACCCGATGCCGTCGCAGCATGCCCGGCTGTTCATCTCCTCGGCGGATTGGATGCCGCGCAATCTGGATCGCCGCGTCGAGGTGATGACCCCCATCGAGAACCCAACGGTTCATCAACAGGTTCTGCAACAGATCATGGTCGCGAACCTGAAAGACGAAGCGCAAAGCTGGACCCTGGATGCCGATGGCCGCTATAGGCGTGATCCTGCCTGGGATCACCCGAACGCCTTTTCGGCGCACGAGTACTTCATGACCAATCCAAGTCTCTCCGGTCGCGGGCAGAAGGTGAAAGATATGCCGCGCGCGATCGAAAATGTGGCCTCGCGGGGATAGCTCATCCCGCCCCGAAGGCCGTCAGGCGGCGGTGATCGACGTCGGATCCAACTCCGTGCGCCTAGTGATCTATCGCATCGACGGTCGGGCCCTTTGGACCATCTACAACGAGAAGGTCGTTGCGGGCCTGGGCAAGGACCTGACGGCCTCGCGGCGGCTGTCGCCTTCAGGCGTTGAAGCCGCGCTGTCCGCCCTGCGTCGGTTCCGTGCGCTGCTGGATGGCTGGCGCGCCGATCAGGTGATGACCGCCGCCACCGCCGCTGTGCGCGACGCCGCCGACGGTCCGGCATTCCTGGCCCGGATCAAGGCCGAGACCGGCCTCAGCATTCGCGTTCTGACTGGCGAAGAAGAAGCCCGCTATGCCGCCCTTGGCGTGATCTGCGGACAACCCGACGCCGAGGGCGTGGTCGGCGACCTAGGCGGCTCCAGCCTGGAGTTGGTGCGGCTAAACGGGCTGGGCCCTACCGAGGGGGCCACCCTGCCGCTCGGCCCCTTTGCTCTAGGCGCGCCTAAGCCTCTGGACGCTGAGCGCATTCGGCGTGTGATCGATGAACATCTGGCACCTCAGGCCGCCCGGTTCTCGGGAGCTCATTTCCACGCCGTCGGTGGCGCATGGCGCAACTTGGCTCTGCTACACATGCAACTGGCCGGATACCCGCTGCATGTGGCCCATCAGTATGAGATCGGACGGGCCGACGCCCTTGACCTCGCACGGTTTGTTGAACGCCAGTCGCGGGCGTCTCTGGAACGGATCGAGGGCCTATCGCGCAAGCGCTATGACACCCTGCCCTATTCCGCCCTGGTGCTGGACCGATTGATTGAGCGCCTCGCCATCGATCGGATCGTGATCTCGGCCTATGGCGTGCGTGAGGGGATGCTGCTGGACGCCATGGCGCCGGACATTCGCGATCTAGATCCGCTGATCGAGGGCTGTGAGGCTTTGACCGGGCAGTTGGGGATCACCCCCACGCTGGGGCACGCGCTCGAATCCTGGGTCGCCCCGACGTTCGAGCGCCTTCCACCGCTGTTTGGTCAGAGGGACAGCACGCTGGTCGCCGCCGCCTGTCGGCTAGCGGACCTCGGTGCCCGGCTACATCCGGACCATCGCGCGGATCTGGCCTTCGAGCAGGTGCTGCGCGCGCCCCTGGCCGGCATGAACCATCCCGAGCGGGTGTTCCTGGCCTATGTGGCCTTCGCCCGGCACTCGACGTCGCCGGGGCCTGTGGGAGAGACGGTGATCGACCGGGTCCTGTCGCCGGAGCGGCGGCAGCGAGCCCGTGCGCTAGGCTCGGCTATCCGGCTCGGCTGCGACCTGTCGGGCCGCAATGCGCGCGTGCTGGAGAAATCCAGCCTGATGGTGAAGGGCGAGCGACTGGTCCTCAGCACCTTGGCAGGGTGGGAGGACATACTCCTGGGTGAGCAAACGCACAGGCGCGCTCAGACCCTGGCCCAGGCGCTCAAGCTCAAGCTCGAGATGGCTTAGTCCGCAGTCGCCCTCGGCGCGCGACGAACCTCGACCACACGCACGCGAGTGCCATCCAAGACCAACGCCAGTTCGCCCCGCTTCAGCTTCAGCGCGTCTTCGCCAAATGCTTCGCGACGCCAGCCCTTCAGGGCGCCGACGTCGGCCTCGTCATCATTGGCGATCTGGTCGAGATCGGAGACGGTGGCGATCAGTTTGGAAGCTACACCAGACTCTTCCGCCCGCGCCTTCAGCAGCACCTTCAGCAACTCCACCACGGCACCGGCGGCGGGAGACGCAGACTGGCGGGTCTTTTCGATCACCGGCGCGTAAGCCTCAGGATCTTTCAAAGCCTGATGGATGGCCGCCAGCAAGTCCGGACCGAACCTCGATCCGGAAAAGCCCTTGGGCACGGAACGCATCCGATCCAAACCATCGGCATCCATCGGTGCCTGGGTGGCGATCTCGTCAATGGCCTCGTCCTTGAGGATGCGTCCACGGGGCTGATCCCGGGTCTGCGCCGTCAGCTCGCGCCAGGCGGCTACGCCCTTGTAGACGGCCATGTACTTCGCGTGATGCTTGCGCGGTCGCAGACGTTTCCACGCATTGTCCGGCTCCACGTCATACAGCGCCGGGTCGGTCAGGCTCGCCATCTCGTCGGTGACCCAGCCTATGCGGCCCTCGGTCTCAAGCCGTTCGCGCAGGATCGGATAGAGCGCGGCCAGATGGGTCACGTCGGCCAGGGCATAGGTCAGCTGATTTTCAGACAACGGGCGCCGCGCCCAGTCGGTGAAGCGTGAGCTCTTGTCCAGATCGATCTTCAGCATCTGGCGCACCAGGGCGTCATAGGCGATCTGCTCGCCGAAGCCCGCCGCCATGCCCGCGATCTGGGTGTCGAACAGCGGACGCGGAATGGCCTTCAGATTATGGAAGATTTCCACGTCCTGCCGCGCGGCGTGGAATACCTTCAGGATCGTCTCATCGCGCAGGATGTCGAGGAACGGCTCCAGATCCAGCCCCTCGGCCATCGGATCGATGCAGGCCTCCGCCGATCCCGCCGCCGCCTGGATCAGGCACAACCGGGGCCAATAGGTCGTCTCGCGCATGAACTCGGTGTCCACGGCGATAAACGGCTGGCCTTTGACTTTGTCACAGAAGGCGATGAGCGCAGCGGTAGTGGTGATAGGCGTCATAAATCAGCTATAGCCCAGAACGCGGTCGAGTCTTCAAAGACCGCGAGTGCGCGTCGCATATCCTCATGTCCCGGCGGGGTAAATGTCCGAACGTCCAAATGGCCTCACCTACGCCCAGGCTGGCGTCTCCATCGACGCCGGTGCGGAGCTGGTCGAACGCATCAAGCCGCTGGCGCAATCCACCCGGCGCTCAGGGTCTGAGCCGTCGCTAGGCGGGTTCGGCGCGCTGTTTGATCTGAAGGCCGCTGGCTATGACGACCCGCTGCTGGTCACCACCACCGACGGCGTCGGCACCAAGCTGAAGCTGGCTATCGAGACCGGCATCCACGACACTGTCGGCATCGATCTGGTCGGCATGTGCGTCAACGACCTGTTGGCCCAGGGCGCTGAGCCGCTGATGTTCCTGGACTACTACGCCACCGGCAAGCTGGACGTGGACGCCGCCGCCGCCGTGGTGGCCGGGATCGCCGAGGGCTGCCGTCAGGCCAACTGCGCCCTGGTCGGGGGCGAGACGGCCGAGATGCCGGGCATGTATGCGGCGGGCGATTACGACATGGCCGGGTTCTGCGTCGGCGCCGTGGACCGCGACAAGGTGCTGCCTCGGCTGGGCGATCAGCGCGCGGGCGACATCCTCATCGGCGTGGGCTCGTCCGGGCCGCATTCCAACGGCTATTCCCTGATCCGCCGCATTGTCGAACGCTCGGGCCTTAGCTGGGACGCCCCCTCTCCGTTCTCCGATGGCCAGACCCTGGCCCAGGCGCTACTGGCCCCGACCCGCATCTACATCCGCTCGGTCCTGCCCCTCCTCAAATCCGGCCACGTCAAGGGCTTGGCCCACATCACCGGTGGCGGCCTGATCGAGAACCCACCCCGCGCCATCGCCGAGGGCCTGGTGCCGCAGTTCGACTGGAACGCCTGGGCGATGCCGCCGGTGTTTGGTTGGCTGCAGGGGATCGGCGGGGTTTCGGAGCATGAGATGCGGCGGACCTTCAACTGCGGCCTGGGGCTGGTGCTGATCGTGGCACCGGACAACGTCGGCGACGTGCTGGCGGGGTTGATTGCCGATGGTGAGGAAGCGTTCGTGGTGGGGCAGTTGGCCCAAGGTTGATGCCCCAGAGTTCGACGTTACGTCTGGACGAAATACAAATGTCGGCGCACTAATTCTGCCTCGGATATAAACAGGTGCGCGTATGTCCTTTGTCAGAAGCTCAGACCAAGCTTTTTTGCCCACCGCTAAGCTTGCGCCATCGATGCTTGCCGCGGCGTTGTTCCTGGTGGCCGGCGCTGCGCAGGCGGGGCCCATTCTGCCGACCGCCGACGTCACGGGGTTCATCTCTGGCGGCGGTATCGAGAACAACGCCTTCCTGAATGCGCCAGGATCGTCGAGCGTTTTGCCCAACCCGTATGCTGCAGGCACAATATCGGCCGTTCTTGGGATCAGCCCAACGGTCTCGATTGACTTCACGGTTTTTAATCCAGACCCGGCCTTCAACAACTCGGGTGCCGGCATCGTCAGCCTTCGCTACTACGTTCAATACGACAATCCCGGGGCCGACCCAGGCGCCACGATCAATATCAACTTTCAGACGCGAGACACCCTTTCGCAGTCCGGGGCGGCCCTGGCGCGGTCCTATCTGCTGCTGAGCGGTCCTGATGTTTCGTACCAGCTCACGCATTGCATAACGAACAGCGCCCTCACGGGCTGTTCCGGCGCGCTGTTGGAAACCGGCGCGCCCTTTCCGACAAGCACGCCTCTCACGCTCCAGCAGAATAAACTCTACAGCGTCTTCATGCAGGTGGATGTGTCCGGCGTGGGGATCGGCGGCGTCAGCGGTATCGCCCATGCTGAGATCGACCCGATGTTCATCCCTCTACAGGACCTCGGCGGTCAATTCGTCTTCAGTCCCGGCGTCGGCTCGGTTCCGGAGCCCGGCACCTGGGCGCTGATGCTGGCCGGGTTTGGCGGCGTGGGTGCCTATCTGCGACGGCGGCGGGCGCTGGCGGTTTAAGCTGGGGCAGGCACACCCCCGCGACCTCTGAAGTCAGAGGGTGACTACCAGTCGGAACTGACGGGCCAGAAGCGTCAAGCTGGCAGCCTTTCCCAAGGTGGGACGTAGGGCTCGGGCCAGGGTTCGGGTGGTGGAGATTCTGGAGGGGGAGGTTCAGGCGGCGGATCGGGTTCGATCACCGGGGGCGGCGCTGAAACAACCACGGGTGCCGGAGCGGATCGTGGCTTTGGTGGTGCTTTAGGCGGTTTCGGCGGCTTGGGTGCCTTAGGCGGCTCCGGCCGGAAGGGCCCGAGGGCGAAGGCCTCGGAGACCTGAGCTACTAGATCGTCAAGGGAAGTGGCCAAGAAGGCTTGCGGGTCTTCCTTGCCCAGATAATCGAGGTGTTCGTAGACCTCGTCATAGAGCGCCTGGGCTTCATCATCCTCGTGTTCGTCCCAGATCAGATCACCCAGACGATCACGGGCACGATCAGCGTGACGACGGAGCGCGGTCTGGGCGGCCTTCTCCTCGGCCACTTTCGCGACCCGGGCGGTTTCGGCGGCTACGACCGCGACATCGGCCATATGCTTATCAAACCGATGCTTCATGGCGATGGTCTGGCGCAGATTGCGGCTGAGCGACTGCAACGCCCGCGAGATACAGGCGAACGGCTCCGGCTCAACCGCCGCCTTCATCCGCTCCCCCGCCATCACCACCCCGGCAAAGCACACCTCGGCCAAGCCAGACAGCATGGCATCGATACGCTCAGGCGTGAGGGTTGGCGGGAAGTCCGACATGGAACATATATAGAACATCATGTCCCGGATGCCAAATTTTTTCGTGTGTAATGTGGGTGAGAAAATAGCAGGGACTTCGTCCAACCACGGAAAACACGGAAGGTTCAGCGGCACAACGTCGCCCTACCACCCCCCAACTGACCGTCATCCCCCGGCTTGTCCGGGGGATCCATCGGGCCGCTTCGAGGCCGAAGACGAAAGGGGTCAGAGCCAATTACTCTCATAATTCACTCTGACCCCTTTATACTCCGACTGGAACGCCTGGGCCCTGCCGCCCGTGTTCGAGTGGCTGGCCCACACCGGCGGCGTCGCCGAACACGAGATGCGCCGCACCTTCAACTGCGGCCTTGGCCTCACCCTGATCGTCGCGCCAGATAACGTCGGCGACGTCCTCCAGCGCCTGATCAGCGCGGGCGAGACCGCCATGGTGGTCGGCGAACTCTCGGCCCCTTGACTTCAGTCTCACCTGAGACCAATTATTGTCTCACATGGAGACGCCCAATGGCCTTCGCTGAGATCATCAACACCTACCCCGGCGTCGAGGAACGCAGCATTGGCTTCGTCGACGCGGTACAGGAAGGCTTGCCGGTCCAGATCGCCCTCGACATCGCCGCCCTGATCGCGCCGGATAACACCGCCTTCCAATACCAGATCGTGCCCAAGGCCACCCTGGCCCGCCGCAAGCGTACGGATCGCCTGTCCCCTGAAGAAGGCGAGCGCGCCCTACGCCTCATCCGCCTCTGGGCCTTCGCCCTACGCATCCTCAAAACCGAGGATGGCGTCCGCGACTACCTCTGGTACCCCAACCCCCTGCTCGGCATGCGCACAGCGATCTCGCTCGCCCTGGCCAGCGAAAGTGGCGGGCGGTTGGTCGAGGACCGGCTGGGCGAAATCTGGGCGGGCGTCGCGATTTGAAGGCCCAAACCCTAGATCGTACGCTCACCGCCTTTCGGCTGGGCGATGCGCAGGGCGAGCATCCGATCTTTAGCGCCAAGGGATCGGCCCTTTATCCTGGTCGCTGGAACACCGCTGAGACTCCAATCATCTACACCAGCCAGCATTTCTCGACCGCCCTGATGGAGCTTCTCGTCAGTACGCGGCGCATGCCGCCAAACCAGCACTTCATTGAGATCACCATCGACGCAGGCTGCTCGTACGAAGTGTTCTCTGAGGCCCACTACCCAGATTGGATCCACCCCGACCGGCGCGTCAGCCGCGCATTCGGTGCCGCCTGGCATCGCGAGGCCCGCTCCGCCATCCTCATGGTGCCCAGCATCGTGGCGCGAATGGAACACAACCTCCTGATCAACCCCGACCACCCCGACTTCGACAAGGTAAGCGCTGGCCTGCACCACCCGGTGTGGTGGGATGATCGGTTGTTTGGGTGAGGCCAAACGCCCTTTCCTTTCCCGTCAGCGGGAAAGGGGGACCACCCGCCGAAGAGCGGGTGGTGGAAAGGGAAAGCCGCAAGCGCGGAGGTTGAGGTGCGCTTGCAGAAAGGGCCAAAGTGACCTGAGCCGGGACCCTGCAGAACATCGGGCGATAGGGGTCAGTCCGCGCCCTTTGAGAGACCCGAAAGCAGTGTAGTCCCTGATTTCCAGGAAAACAGAGACCCACGCAGCGCTGCGCCAATGCAGCCTCACACCCGCTGCCGGTCCGTTCATTGCGGCCAGATCCGCATCGCTAGGGGCGGGAGGGTGAGGAACAAGGTTGGCAGCCAGATCAGGGTCACCGCGACGTGCGCGACCTGCGCGGCGACGCCATCCTGCCGGTTCACCCAGATGGCCACGATAGAGCAGAGGAGGTCACAGAACACATAGAAGTAGCCGAGCGCCCACCAAGATCCGGAGAGCGCGGCGATCGCGGTCGCTATTGCGGTGGCCCCCAGAGCGATCGAAATGCGATAGCCGATCAGAAGGCGCGCCAGCGCTGGCAACCTACCGCAAGTCCGCGTTGATCTTCGCCAACGCCGCAGCGCCCGGTACCAGTTCGGCTTCGTTCAGCTGGTTCAGCGGCGTTTCGACCGTGCCCACGGCGTCGTGCAGATCCCCCGCCTCGGGGTCCACATAGAGCAACCCGGTGACGATCTGGCCCCTTGCCTGCCGGGCCTGGAGGTAGCCTAGGGCTTGGGCCCGGCTGGAGGGGTTGTAGAGGTCGTTCAGCTTGTGCAGCGACAGGATTGAGCCGTCGTGTTGCTGGACCTTCACGCTCTCGCCGGGCTTGTAGTCCACCTGGATCGGCGCGCGCGGTAGGATCACGTCCAGTCGGTTCACCGCCTCATTGTGCTCACGAACATAGTCGAAGCTTTTCGTCGAGCCCATGTGGTTGTTGAACTGCACGCACGGCGAGACGCAGTCGATGAAGGCCGCGCCCTTGTGGGCCAGACCCGCCTTGATCAACGGCACCAGCTGATCCTTGTCGCCTGAGAAGCTGCGGGCGACGTAGGTGGCACCCATCTGCAAGGCCAGGCTGACCATGTCGATCCCGGCGTCGGTGTGGACCACGCCTTTCTTGGATTTCGAACCCTTGTCGGCGGTAGCAGAGAACTGGCCCTTGGTGAGGCCGTAAACGCCGTTGTTCTCGACGATGTAGAGCATGTTGACCCCGCGCCGGATGGCGTGGGCGAATTGGCCAAGGCCGATGGAGGCGCTGTCGCCGTCGCCCGAAACGCCCAGATAGATCAGCTCGCGATTGGCCAGATTGGCCCCGGTCAGCACCGAGGGCATGCGCCCATGGACGGTGTTGAAGCCGTGGGAATTGCCCAGGAAATAGTCCGGGGTCTTGGACGAGCAGCCGATGCCCGACAGCTTGGCCACCCGGTGCGGCGGCAGTTCCAGCTCGAAGCAGGCCTGGATGATCGAGGCGGATATGCTGTCATGTCCGCAACCCGCGCAGAGGGTCGAGACGGAGCCCTCATAGTCGCGGCGGGTGAAGCCCAGGCTGTTCTTGGGCAGGCCCGGATGGTGCAGCTGAGGTTTGAGAATATAGGTCATTCCGCAGCCTCAGTCTGGGTTCCGATGACGCCTTTTGACGCCATACGCTCGGCGATTTCACTGGCGATGAACCGCGCGGTGATCGGTGTGCCGTCGTAGTGTAGCAGGGAGATCAGCTTGGCGGGGTCCACGCCCCCCTCGGTGACCACCAGGGTCTTCAGCTGGGCGTCGCGGTTCTGTTCGACCAGATAGATGCGATCGTGCGCCGCGATGAAATCGAACACCTCGTCGGCGAACGGGAAGCCGCGCACGCGCAGCGCGTCGAGGTGGCGACCCTTGGCCTCCAGCATCTCCAGCGCCTCATGCATGGCCGGGGCGGTGGAGCCGAAATAGAGCACCGCGTCACGGGTCTTGCGCTTGGCCGAACGGATCACCGGGGCCGGGACCAGGGCCTTGGCGGTGTCGAACTTGCGGATCAGCCGCTCCATATTATCGACGTAGACCGAGCCTTCTTCGGAATAGCGGGCGTAGGGATTGCGCGAAGTGCCGCGGGTGAAATAGCCGCCCTTGGTGGGGTGGACGCCGGGATAGGTGCGGTAGGGGATGCCGTCGCCGTCCACATCGCGGTAGCGGCCGAACTCCTCGGCGGCGACCTCCAGGTCGTGGTGGCTCATCACCTTGCCCCGGTCGAGTTTGCGGTTGTCATCCCACTGGAACGGCGGGGTCAGCCATTCGTTCATGCCGATGTCCAGGTCCAGCATGACGAAGACGGTGGTCTGCAGGCGGTCGGCGAGGTCGAAGGCCAGCGAGCCCATTTCAAAACACTCGCCCGGATCGGCGGGCAGCAGCATCGGGTGTTTGGTGTCGCCGTGGCCGGAATAGGCGGCGGCCAGCAGGTCGGCCTGCTGGGTGCGG
>JAYTWT010000390.1:0-4040 GCA_043743295.1 Alphaproteobacteria bacterium
GAAGGCAGGTATCGTATCCGCTGCCATGAACACCGGCATCACGACGGTGATATCCGGCAGATGGGTGCCGCCTGCGTAGGGGTTGTTGAGCGCGAAGGCCTGGCCCGGCCTAAGGACCGGATGACGGTCACGCACGGCGCGCACGCTGGCCCCCATGCTACCCAGGTGGACCGGCATGTGCGGCGCGTTGGCTACCAACTCGCCGTCCGCGTCGAACAGGGCGCAGGAGAAATCCAGCCGCTCTTTGATGTTAACCGAATGGGCGGTGCGTTCCAACGCTGCGCCCATGGCCTCCGCCACGCCCATGAAGCGGCGGTTGAAGAGTTCGAGGGTGACGGGGTCAGGCTTATCCAGGGCGATAGTCTTTAGGGTAGTAGCAGCGGTCTGGGTCAGCCGGATCAAGCCGTCGGCCTCAGACGTTGCCCGCCAGCCGGGCATGAGCGCGATCTGGGTGTCAGGGCGGACGATCAGGGCGGGGCCGTCGATCTGGGTAAGGGCTGCGGCGTTCACGATAGGGGTGCTGTGCCAAGCGCCGTGGGCATACATCATAAAGCCCTCTCCCCCCTGCGGGGAGAGGGTTGGGTGTGGGGGTGTCAGCTCTGAGGTCCTCGCTTGAACACCCCCACCCCCGACCCCTCCCCATCCACCCCCCCTGGGGGTCGCTCGCGAAGCGAGGGGGGCCGGGTCGCGGGCGACCCGGTGGGGGGAGGGGAGAAGTACCTCCACCTCCACGGCAGCAATCAGGATCGTCAGTTCTGGTTCGACAAAGCCGAACAGGCGGTGGTGGGCGGCCTCAAAATTAGCTCTTACCGTCGCAGCATCGGCCATCGCCACAGGCAACTCGGCGTCGGCGCCGTCGTAGCGCAGGCGCAGCGTTCGGCGGACGTTGCCGGAGGTCGCGCCTTGCGCGGCCATGTCGGCGTTGGCGAGGACCTCCAGCTGGTCGAGGACGTTCTGCGCCTGAGCCAGTCCAGCTGCGTCCAACGGAGCCGCCATCCCAGCTTGGCGCATTGCGCTCACCTCGGCCTGACCGATGCCCCAAGCCGACAGAACGCTGCCGTACTTGGGGCATAGCACCTCCGTCACACCCAGGGCCTCAGCGGTCTGGCAGGCCACTTGACCCGCGGCGCCCCCAAACGCCACCAGCGCGTGGTCGCGAGGATCGAAGCCGCGCTCGGTGGAGATACGGCGCACGGCCTGGGCCATCTGCTCGACGGCAACCGCGACGAAGCCCTCGGCGGCGGCTTCGAGGCTCTCTGCACCCATGGCTGTAGCGAGGTCAGTGAGGCGGGCGCGGCTGGCTGCGGGGTCTAAGGGTTGATCCCCCTGGGGTCCAAACACCGCCGGAAATGACGCCGGATCCAGTCGCCCCAACACAAGATTGGCGTCGGTCACCGTTGCCTGACCGCCGCGCCCATAGCAGGCCGGGCCGGGATCAGCCCCGGCACTGGCTGGCCCGGCCCGGGCGCGCATGCCGTCGAAGCTGAGGATCGAGCCGCCACCTGCGGCCACGGTTTCCACATCCAACATCGGGCTACGCAGCTTCACCCCGGCGATATGGGCCGTGTCGCGCCGTTCCAGTCGCCCGGCGTAGCGACAGACATCTGTAGAGGTCCCGCCCATGTCGAAGCCCAGCACTGCCTTGGCCCCGGCTTGGTCCGCGATCCGCGCCACGCCCACGACGCCGCCCGCAGGTCCTGAGACCACGGCGTTGCGGCCCCGGAAGGCGTCCGCCCGGACTAGCCCGCCCGCCGATGTCATGAAGTAGAGCGGCGCACCAGCCACCGCGTCGGACACTTGAGCGACATAGCGTTGTAGGCCGGGGGTCAGATAGGCGTCGGCGACGGTGGTTTCCGCGCGGGGCACGAAGCGGGGCAGGGGCGAGACCTCGGAGCTCAGAGCCACGAACGGGAAGCCGACCGCGCGCGCGATCTCGCCTGCCCAACGTTCATGGTCCGGGTTGAGGTCGGCGTGCAGGAAGGCGATCGCCACCGAGCCGAAGCCCTTCGCCAGGGCCGCCTCTAGGTCACGGCGTAGTGTGACCGCATCCAGAGCCCGTACCACGGTGCCGTCGGCGGCGAGCCGCTCATCAGCCTCCACCACACCCTGGTAGAGCGCCGACGGGCGGGCGAGTTTGAGCGCAAACAGCTCTGGCCTTGACTGATCACCGATCCGGAGGGCGTCGGAGAACCCGCGCGTGGTCACGAAAAGGGTCTTTGCTCCCTTACGCTCGAGCAGGGCATTGGTGGCGACTGTCGCGCCCATCTTGATCGAGAGCACTCGTGCCGCCGGAAAAAGATCGCCCGGTGCAACGCCCAGCATTCGGCGCATCGCCTCGACTGCGGCATCCTCATAGGCTGTCGAGGCCGAGAGTAGCTTGGCCGAAAACTCGACGCCGTCTTCCCGGCGGCCGATCACGTCGGTGAACGTGCCGCCGCGATCAATCCAGAAGCTGAAACGCACCGGCGGGGCCTGCCTGTCCAAAACTTAACCTCTCAGCGCGATTGTCACGCCTTCACCACAGTCCTAAGGCTTGCATAGCGAAATGAGCTTCTGGCGTAAAATTGCTGGCCTCGCTGTGCGAAAGGTCGATGAGGCGGAGTGCGAACTCTGCCCGCCTGGCTTGCCCGGCGAAGATCCTGCGTTTTCGACCGCCGTCACGGCGCTGGGTGCCAAGCTGGCCAAGGCCGACGGAAATGCGCAGTCGGCGGAATACGATGTCTTTTCAATTGTCTTTCAGGCCGATGACCGGAGCGAGGGCAATGTTCGGCGGCTCTACCAGTTGGCGCGCCAGACGACGCGTGGGTTCGAGAGCTATGCGCGGCGGCTGAAGAAACGTTACGGGGCCTGCCCGCAGCTCTTAGAAGACGTGCTGGACGGCCTCTTCCATATCGCCGGCTCGGACGGGGTGATCACAGCGGATGAGTTGGATTATCTGTCGCGCGTCTCGGACCTGTTCGGCCAATCACCTTTGACATTCCGCAGGATCAAGGCGACCCACCTCGGCGCGGCCAACGACGACCCCTATGTGGTCCTGGGCGTTGCGCCCGATGCCGACGATGAGATGGTGCGCCGGGCCCGGCGGGCGCTGTTGTCCGAGGCGCACCCCGACCGCGCTAGGGCGCGCGGATTGCCCGCTGAGTTCGTCGAGGTGGCCGAAGCCAAGTCTGCCGCCATCAATGCCGCCTATGATGAAATTGTGCGCGACCGGCGAGCGCTGTCGCTGGAAGGCGCGGCTTAATCCGGGGCGTTTGAAGAATGCGACACCTGTGCAGTTGACGTTTCGACTGGCGATGGTGACATAGGGGTTGAAGGAAATTGGTCGCGCCGCCCCTGAAGGAGCCTCGATGGTCAAAGCAGCAGGTCCTGGTTCAGCGATCCGCGGTCTCGCGGCACTCGCCGGCGGATTGGCGACGGCGGCGGCGGTGATTGTCGGTGCCGCGATGGCGGTGTTTGCCGCAGCTACGGTCGCGGTGATCGCGGTGATGGCCTCGGCGCTGTTGGCCCTTGCGGGACTTGCCTTACGCGCTCGTCGCACAGTCCGCGCTCGCGCCGCGAACGCGGATATCCTCGAGGCCCGCCACCAGGGCGGTCACCACTGGGTGGCGACCGGCTGGAACGAGCGACGCTAAGCCCCTTCCTGACCCCACGTCGGCCTTGCCCGGCCTCGCGCCGCCCACTACCGTCGCATTCAAACAGGTGTTGGGAGAACGACATGTCCATCGGTGTGATCGCGGCGATCCGCATTAAAGACGGCAAGGCGGCGGAGTTCGAGACGTTCTTCGGCGAACTGGCCGCGCAGGTCCGGGCCAATGAGCCGGGCAATCTCGCCTATCAGCTGACCAAGAGCCGCACGGAGCCCAACCTCTACAAAGTTCTGGAGCTCTACGCCGACCAGGATGCCCTGACACTTCACGGCGGCACCGAGTATTTCAAAGCGGCGGGTCCGAAGTTCAGCGCGGTCCTGGCGGGCCGTCCTGAGATCGAATACCTCGACGGCGTCGGTTAGGAGCACAGCATGGCTATGGACCTGGATTTCG
>JAYTWT010000391.1:0-12748 GCA_043743295.1 Alphaproteobacteria bacterium
GGCGCGGCACGCTTCACAGCGGCCAGTCCCGCAGCATGGTCAAAATGCTGATGGGTGTTGAGCATAATCTTCACCTGCGCCGGGTCGAACCCCAGGGTGCGGATGTTGTCGACGATCTGACCGCCGGTCTTGGCATCGCCGCCATCCAGCACGATCAGGCCGGCTTTGGAGACAAACAGATAGGCCGCCAAATCGGAGGCGCCGATGTAGTAGAATCCTTCGCCGATCTTGAACGGCTTGACCGGCGTGCTCCAATTCGAGGCGTCTTGAGCTAGCGTAGGCGCGGCGAGCGCTAGCGTTGCAAAAGCTACGGCAAGACCCCAGCGCCTAATTGTCACCTCGGTGCCAGGATCATGATCATCTGGCGGCCTTCCATGCGCGGCTCGTACTCGACCTTGGCGATCGGTTCGAAGTCGGCCTTGACCTTTTGCAGCAGCTTCATGCCCAGTTCGGGGTGGGCCAGTTCGCGACCACGGAAGCGCAGGGTGATCTTCACCTTGTCGCCCTCTTCGAAGAAGCGATGCATGGACCGCTGCTTCACTTCGTAGTCGTGGGTATCGATGTTGGGGCGGAGCTTGATCTCTTTAAGCTCGACAACCTTCTGCTTTTTGCGCGCCTCGTTCTTCTTCTTCTGTTCCTGGAATTTGAACTTGCCATAGTCCAGAATTTTGCAGACGGGCGGATCGGCGTTGGGAACGATCTCGACCAAGTCCAGGCCCGCCTCTTCGGCAGCCTCAATGGCGGCGGAAGTCGGCATCACGCCTTGTTTCTCGCCGTGCTGATCGATCAGCAGGACGCGAGGGACGCGGATGTCTTCGTTCATACGCGGACCGTCTTTGACGGGCGGCGCTTGCATGGGACGGCGAATAGGCAGAGCTCCGGGGCTGTTGATACGCAAAAAGACGCCGGACCGCTTACGGCGATCTGGTCGTCCCTCAGTATATGACGAAGGCGACCACCAGTATCAAGGCGTAGACGACCGTGACGGTGCCAAAGTGTTGGCCGCCTGCGCCACTTGCGCCACAGGCAGGTCACTAAGGCTGTCGGCCCGCAGGATGGCGACCCGCCCCCTCGGTGCCGAAAGTGCGGGGTCGGAAGCCTTGGAAAATAATACGATGGTTGGTGCCCCCGCCGCCGCCGCCAGATGCAGCGGTCCCGTGTCGTTACCGACCGCCAGCGCTGCCCGGGCACCCAGTAGCGCAATCCGCGCGAAATCCGTGCGGCCGGTCAGATCTCGCGCCCGAGGGGCGGCCCGCTGGATGGCGTGGGCTAACTCCGCCTCCTGGGGCCCGCCGATGACAACAATGTCGAAGCCACGCGAGTAGAGGATGCTGGCTAGTTCCGAATAGCGTTCGACTGGCCAACGCTTGTCTAGGCGATGCAGGGAGCCGCCGGGCACAAACATGACATAGGGACGCCGCGTGTTTGCGCCGGGGGTCGCACGCTCGGTCGGGGTCATTTTCAGGACCCATGAAAGGTCTGGCGCAGGCGCCTCGCCCGGCAACGTTGGCGCATCCGGCCAAATCCCTGCGAACCTCAACTGGTCTGCCTGACGCTCCAGAGTGTGCATGATGTTGCGGTCGGGATTAGCATGGGGCAGGGAACAACCGATGGCGATGCCGGACCAGGGCGGGGGACTTGGCCGCAGGGCCTGGAATATCCGATTGGAACCCGACGAGGTTTGCAGGTCGTAGACGCGGTCAAAACGCACCGCGCGCAGCCGCCGGCGCAGGCCAATCCAGGCCGACAATCCCGCTGGGCGGCCACCGACGTCCACCGCGTTGAAATAGGGGCAGATCTTGGCCAACGCCTCAAACGGCGGCGTCGTCAGTAGGGTGATGTGGGCTTTTGGATGCGCGGCTCGGATTTTCTTCATCGCCGCCAACGCCAGGACGAAGTCACCCAACGCCGATAGCTTGACCACGAGGATGCGCTCGATACGGCGGGTCATTGCGCGCGCGCCTGCAAAATTCGACTGTAGACCAGCAGGGTTGCTGCGCACATTGCGTCTGCCGAATAGAGCTGCCGGGCTCGGTCGCGGCCTAGTGAGCCCATGTCTGCACGGGTCTCGGGGCCGATGTCGATGGCCCTAACAAGGGCCTCAGCCCAGGCCGTGGCGTCGCCCACCGCCGCAAGCCAGCCGGTCCTGTCCGGCAGAATAGTCTCGGTGACGCCCCCGTGCGCTGAGGCGATCACTGGGCGGCCCATCACCTGGGGCTCCACCGCCGCGCGGCCAAACGATTCCGGGACTAGGGTCGGCAGGATCGCCACATCCGCCAGGAGATAGGCGGCTGGCATGTCATCGCAATGGCCTACGATCTTGATGGCCTCGCCAAGCCCCGCCGCTGCGATAGCGTTCTGAACTTCAGCCGCATAGCCGGTGCGGCCTTGGTCATCGCCCGCAAAGAGGATCAGGAAATCGCGCCGGCCCTCGTTTGCCAGCTTTCGCGCGGCGTCAACGATGATCAGATGCCCTTTGATGCGCGTCAGCCGACCGGCCAGCAGAATACGGGTTCGGCCGTCCTCAGCGATTCCCCAGGCTTGGCGCAGCGCCTCAACCCGGCCCGCCGAAACTGCGCCGGGGTCAAAGCGCTCCAGATCGACGCCGCGCGGTATGGTCACCAGCTTTGCCGGGTCGATCCCATGCTCGGTCCGTACGTGGTCACGGGTGTAGTCTGAATTAGCGATGACGAGGTCGCCGCGGGTCATGATCCCGTTGTACCAACGCTTGAGCGCTGAGCGAGCTTGGTAGATCCCGTGATAGGTGGCGACGAACGGCGTGCCCGTCGCGCGCGCGGCCCAAAATGCGGAGAAGGCTGGGGCACGGCTACGGGCGTGGACGATGGAGACCTTCTCGCGCCGGATCAGAGTGATCAGTCGTGCCGCATTGAAGATCAGGGTGAACGGGTTCTTGGAATGCACGGGCATCAATGCCACCTCGCCGCCGTCCGCCTCCAGCCGCGCAACCATCCGCCCGCCGCGGGTGGCCACCAAGGCTCTGCCGCCCGCCAGAACCACTGCGCGCGCCACGTCTAGCGCACTCTGCTCGGCACCGCCGGTCTCGAGCTCGGGGACGACTTGCAGAAGTGTGAAATCGGGGGCGAGCGACACCCGCCTTCTCTAGACTGTTTCGGCGCGCACGGAACACCGCACAGCGCTATGACAGCGCAATGGAAACTGAGGGATTTCTGGAGCGCCCTGACGGCGAGTACTTGGCCTGGCGCAGGGTCGAAGGCGCAGGTCCTACCCTTGTTTGGCTCGGCGGCTTCATGTCGGACGTGTCGGGCACAAAGGCGCAGGCGCTGGCTGACTGGGCACAGGACCTGGGCCGTGCCTTCGTCCGGTTCGACTACTTCGGACATGGGCAGAGCTCTGGGGCCTTTCGAGATGGGACGATCACGCGCTGGCGGGCTGACACATTGGCGGTGATCGACGAGCTGACGATGGGCGATCTGGTGCTGGTCGGGTCATCCATGGGCGGCTGGTTGGCCTGTCTGGCGGCAATGGCCCGAACCGATCGGGTGAAGGCCATGCTGCTGATCGCGCCGGCACCCGACTTCACAGCGAAACTGATGTCGCCCAAGATTCCTCCCGAGGGTCGTGCTGCCTTGGCCAAGGACGGCGTGTGGCTACAGCCCTCAGACTACGGCGAGCCTTATCCGATCACCCGCACGCTTCTGGATGACGGCGCACGGTGGGCGATCCTGGATGGCGAACAGATCCCTATCGATCTACCTGTACGCATCCTGCAGGGAGTCCAGGACCCGGACGTTCCATGGCACCACGCCTGGCAACTGGCTGAGGCCCTGCGCGGCGACGATGTTGTGTTCACCCTGACCAAGGATGGCGATCATCGACTATCGCGACCACAGGACATCTCGCGGATGATTGCGACCCTGAGTGAACTGTCAGCCGTTCAGGATAAAGGATAGCCCCTCGCGATAGCTCACAAAGGCCGGTCGCCAGCCCAGCTCTGCTTTCGCCCGCGCGTTCGAGACCCGCTTGTTTTCAGCATAAAAGCGCATGGCAGTGGGTGTGAGGTTCGCGTCCTCTAGGGCGACCTCGGGGGGCTGTTCAATTTCCAACAGACCTGCCGCGTAGGCGATCACCTCGCTGTTCGGCGCAGGTTCGTCATCACAGAGATTATAGATACCCCCCGCCCTGGGTCGCGCGATGGACGCCGCCAATCCTGCCCCAAGATCGGCTACGTGGATGCGCGAGAAGACTTGGCCGGGCGTTGCAATCCGTCGCGCTCGGCCTTCGCGCAGTCGGTCAAACACCGAACGCCCAGGCCCATAGATGCCCGGCAATCGGAAGATCGTTACGGCTACAGCCAGGGCATCTCCCAGCGCTAGCCAGCCCGACTCCGCGGCGACGCGGCGCGACCCTTCGGGGGACTTCGGCGAAAGCGGCGTTGTCTCGCGAACCCATCCCCCGCGCCGGTCACCATAGACGCCGGTCGTCGAAAGGTATCCAATCCATCCTGGGCGCACGCTGGCCTCGACCAAGATCGGAGCCAGGACCTCCAAAGCGGGGCACCCGTTCGGGCCGGGCGGCGGTGTAATCAGAAGGGCGTCCGCTGCGGTCAGAGCCCGCGCCAGACCCAGGATGTCTGAGGCCTCAACGGCGGTCAGGCCGTCGCCGAGGATCAGATCGCGCGTGAGATCACTGCGGCACGTCGCCGAGACCGCCCAGCCGTCAGCGGCCATCTGCCGGGCGAAGACCCGCCCGGAAAAACCGTAGCCATAGATCAGCAGGCGCAACGCTAGAGCAACGCCAAGATCGCTTTGCGGGCCGCGTCCGCCAAGTCGGGTCGGGCCAGAGCGAAGGCCACATTTGCGCGCAGCAAGCCGATCTTGTCACCGCAGTCGTAGGTGGTCCCCTCGTACTCTAGGGCATGAAAGTCTTGGGACGCCATCAGTCCGACCATCCCGTCTGTAAGCTGGATCTCGCCTCCCGCACCGCGCTCCTGGGTCTCAAGAATACGGAAGATCTCCGGCTGCAGGATGTAGCGGCCCGAGATGAAGAGGTTGGACGGCTCCGTGCCTGGCGCGGGCTTCTCGACCATGCCGGTCATGCGGTTGAGACGCCCGTCCTGGCCGTCCAACGCGACGATGCCGTACTTGTGCGCCTCGCCGGGCGGTGCCGGTTCCACGGCGATGATGTTACCCCCGACACGCTCATAGGCCTCGACGCACTGCGCTAAGGCGGGCGTCTTGGTCGACATCAGCATATCGGGCAGCATGACAGCGAAGGGCTCGTCGCCGATTACATCGCGGGCGCACCAGACGGCATGGCCCAACCCCAGCGGTGCCATCTGGCGGATGAAGCTCATCTGGCCCGGTTGCGGCAGGTCGCGACGCACATCGGCTAGGACATCCAGCTTGCCCTTAGCCTCCAAGATGCCCTCAATCTCAGGATTGGCGTCGAAATAGTCCTCGATGGCGCCCTGGCCGCGCCCAACAATGAAGACAAAGTGCTCGATGCCCGCGGCCCTTGCTTCTTCAACCACATAGGACAGGATCGGCCGATCAACGATATTCAACAGGTTCTTGGGCGTCGTCTTCGCTCCTGGGAGCACGCGTGTGCCCAGCCCCGCCACTGGCAGCACCGCCTTGCGAACGCGATCAGTCATTCTCATCGAACCTCTTCGTTTAGTCTTTTCGCCTTGCAGCGATCCGTAATGTGATGCGCGGGCTCTCGCCGAAATTTATTTCGTATCGTGAACACGATCACGATTTTGCGATTGAACGAAATTGTGTAGGCTTATCCCGTCGGGTATTTCACCCCCAGGGGAGCCACCTCAAATGAAGCTTCGTATTCTCACTGTTGCTGCTGTCAGCGTCATGGCCCTGAGCCTAGCCGCCTGCCAAAAGAAAGAAGAAGCGCCTGCCGCTCCGGCCGCTGACGCTGCTGTTGCCGCTGACGCTGCTGCTGCTGCTGCTCCGGCCGCTGCTGAAGCCGCTGCTCCGGCCGCTGCTGAAGCTGCCGCTCCGGCCGCCGCCGCCGCTGCCGACGCCATGGCGACGACGCCTGCCGCGCCGGAAAAGAAGTAAGCCTGTCACTTTAAGACGGCTTGAAAGAGCGACCGTCCCTTTTCAGGGGCGGTCGTTTTCTTTTGTGAGTCAAAGACCTAAGCTATTCGACGGTGACCGACTTCGCGAGATTGCGCGGCTGATCCACATCCGCCCCTTTCTGTACGGCCACGTGATAGGCCAGCAGTTGGATCGGTACTGACATCACCAGGGGCGCGATCAGCGGGTCGCAACGTGGTGCGGTGACAACGACCCTTGCGCCGGTAGGGGCGTGTTTCTCGCCGTCCGGATCGGTGATGAAGACCACCTGTCCACCGCGGGCCACGACCTCGCTCATGTTTGAGGCAGTCTTCTCGAAATAGCTGTCGAACGGCGCCAGCACGACAATCGGTGTTTGATCGTCCACCAAGGCGATGGGTCCGTGCTTCAGTTCACCAGCGGCATAGCCTTCGGCGTGAATATAGCTGATTTCCTTGAGCTTTAGCGCCCCCTCGAGTGCGAGAGGATACATTGGGCCCCGTCCGAGGTAGAGCACATCGCGGGCCTTCGCGATCTCGGCAGCGACGCTCTGCACGGCCACCTCTAGGTTGATCGCCTCGGCCATCAGTCGCGGTGCCTCAAGCAGGACGCGTACTAGGCGCTGCTCTTCGGCTAGATTGATTCGGCCCCTCGACTTGGCGACCTCGACAGCAAGGGCGGTGAGCAGGCTGACCTGGGCCGTGAACGCCTTAGTCGAGGCAACGCCGATCTCTGGCCCGCAATGGATCGGCCACACCACATCGACTTCGCGGGCCATGGTTGAACCCTCGGCATTCACGATCACGGCGGTTTTCATGCCCTTGGTGCGACAGTGCCGCAGTGCCGCAAGGGTGTCGGCGGTCTCGCCAGATTGCGACATAGCAATCGCCAAGGTGGACGCGCGCAGTGCTGGCTCGCGGTAGCGGAACTCCGAGGCGATTTCGACGTCGACCGGGAGGTCTGCGAGGGACTCGATGAGGTATTTCCCCAACATTCCCGCGATG
The DNA here is from genome assembly GCA_043743295.1 of Alphaproteobacteria bacterium. Lineage (GTDB taxonomy): Bacteria > Pseudomonadota > Alphaproteobacteria > Caulobacterales > Caulobacteraceae > Phenylobacterium. Next base: position 7,058 of record JAYTWT010000391.1, read on the forward strand.
AAAGAGGTGCCGCAGGCTACGATCTGTATCCGCTCAAGGGCGGCGAAATCGATGCTTCCGGGAATGACCGTGCGGGTGGTCAAAGGATCGACATAGGCCGCAATCGTGCGCTGACAGCCTTCTGGCTGGTCATGGATTTCCTTCTCCATGAAGTGCCGATAATTGCCCTTCTCCATGAGAACAGCGGACTGCGACACAATCTGGACCGCCCGCGTCACCGGCTTTCCGCTCTCATCGAAGATGCGCGCCGACTGGTGGTCTATCGCGACGAAATCACCATCCTCGAGGAAGGCGATTCGATTGGTGAATGGGCCGACCGCCAGCGCATCGGAACCTAGGAACATCTCGCCATCGCCGTACCCGACGACCAACGGAGGTCCACGGCGTGCGCCCATCAGGACGCTGCTCTCGCCGTCGACCATGACGACGAGGGCAAAGGCTCCGCGGATTTGATCCAGGGTCGACTTCAGCGCCGCGGTCGGCGTCTTTCCGTCCAGTTCGCTATCCAGCAGGTGCGCGACGACCTCAGTATCGGTGTCGGTTTCGAAGATGCGGCCCTTGGACATCAAGGCGGCCTTCAGTTCGGCGAAGTTCTCGATGATGCCGTTGTGGACCAAGGTCACGCGGCCACTTTGGTGCGGGTGGGCGTTGCCTTGAGTGGGCGGACCGTGGGTGGCCCAGCGCGTATGGCCGATGCCCACTGTCGCCGACAGGGGTTGGATAGTCAGCAGGTCTTCCAGGTTCCGCAGCTTGCCGGCCGCACGTCGCCGTTCGATCCGGCCATCAACAAACCCGGCGATTCCCGCCGAGTCATAGCCGCGATACTCCAGGCGCCGGAGGCTCTCGATCAACCGCTCTTGCACGGAAGTCGTCCCGACAATGCCGATAATCCCACACATGTGGATACTGCTTTCTATATGGTAAGGCCGGTGCCGCTGGCGCAGTCTGCACTTCAGCGGCTTTATCATCCGCTAAGCCGGCGTCGATTAAATCTGGGTTTCGGATCGTTTCCAGACCGCTTTCGGATGACTTCTTGATGAGCAATCGCGCCTATTTCGGCACCGACGGCATTCGCGGCCAAGCCAATAGCCACCCCATGACCGCGGAGGTCGCCCTGCGGGTCGGCCTAGCGGCGGGCAAGCTGTTCATGTCCCAGGCGGATCGGCGCCACATGGTCGTAATCGGCAAGGATACACGCCTTTCGGGCTATATGGTCGAGCCGGCCCTCGTGGCGGGCTTCGCTAGCGTGGGTATGGATGTGCGCTTGCTGGGGCCGATGCCCACCCCCGGCGTAGCGATGATGACCCGCTCGCTGCGCGCGGACTTGGGGGTGATGATTTCCGCCTCGCACAACGCCTATGTCGACAACGGCATCAAGCTGTTCGGCCCGGATGGCTACAAACTGTCAGATCAGCGTGAGCTCGAGATCGAAGCCCTGATGGACCAAGGTCTGGCCGATGGCCTGGCCGCCCCCACGGCCCTTGGCCGCGTCGCGCGGGTAGACGATTCCCAGGCTCGCTATGTTGAGATTGCCAAGGCCACCTTCCCCCGCCGCATGAGCTTGGCAGGCCTGCGGGTGGTCATCGATTGCGCCAACGGGGCGGCCTACAAGGTTGCGCCCGTGGTCCTTTATGAGCTGGGCGCGGAAGTCATTAAAGTCGGTGTCGATCCAGATGGCACCAATATCAATCTTGAGTGCGGCTCGACGCATCCTGAGGCGATGGTCCGTGGGGTGAAAGAGTTCCGCGCCGACGTCGGAATCGCGCTGGACGGCGACGCTGACCGTCTGCTGATCTGCGACGAGACCGGCCGCTTGATCGACGGCGATCAGATCATGGCCCTGATCGCGGGTCACTGGGCCAAGGCCCAGCGCCTGAGCGGCGGCGGCGTTGTGGCGACCGTCATGTCGAACCTGGGCCTGGAGCGCTTCCTGGCGGACCGCGACCTTACGCTGGAACGCACCGCCGTCGGCGACCGCGCGGTGATGGCCCGGATGCGCGAGGGCGGGTTCAACCTGGGCGGCGAGCAATCCGGTCACATGATCCTATCCGACTATTCCACCACAGGTGACGGGCTGCTGGCTGCGCTCCAGGTCCTGGCTGTGCTGAAGGCCAGCGACCAGCCGATGAGCGCGCTCTCCCGGCAGTTCGAGCCGGTGCCCCAATTGCTTGAAAATGTCCGCTTCGCAGGGGGCAAGCCCCTGGAGAACGCCGACGTCAAGGCGGTTATGGCTGAGGCCGAGAACCGGCTCAGCGGGGCCGGGCGACTGGTCGTCCGCGCCTCCGGTACCGAGCCGCTGATCCGCATCATGGCCGAGGGCGACGATGCCCAGCTGGTCCGCGACGTGGTGAAGGACATCGCAGGCGCCGTGAAAAAGGCTGCGGCTTAAATCCTCTTTTCAACTCTGAAATCCTGTGTCAGCCTCTTCTTGTTCCGTTGGCTCGATCCGATGGGCGGTCAAAAAAGAGACGACTTGGGAGGCTTTCATGCGGCGAAATCTCGCCTTGGGCGGCATGGCACGTCAGCCGGAACGACCGGCCAAATCGATCGCTTGCTTGGTCTTCGTCGCGGTCCTGGGATGCGCCTTCTGGGCCGGCGCTCTCTGGATCGGCCAAGCCCTGATGCACCAATACGGTTCCAGCTTCTGAGCTAACCGCTCCTAAGCCCGCCCGATACTCGCATACGTAAACCCCTGCGCGCGCATGTCGGCGGGCTTGTAGATGTTGCGCAGGTCTACCAAGACGGGCGCGTTCATCAGGTCCTTGATCCGGTCGAAGTCCAGCGCCCGGAACTGGTCCCACTCGGTGATGATCACCAGCACGTCGGCACCGGCCGCCACGGCATAGGGGTCATCCTTGAAGTCGACGCCGTGCAGCATCTGGCGCGCTTCATGCCCCTCAGGATCGAAGGCCTGGACCTTGGCCCCCTTGTCTTGCAACGCCGGAATGATCGCTAGTGAGGGCGCATCGCGCATGTCGTCGGTGTTGGGTTTGAAGGTCAGGCCAAGAATGCCCACCGTCTTGCCCTTCACATCGCCGTCCAGAGCCTTGATCACCTTTCGCGCCATGGCCCGCTTGCGCTCGTCGTTGATCTTGACCGTGGTCTCGACCAGTTCGACGGGCGAGCCCGCATCGCGCGCCGTCCGTACCAGGGCCAGCGTATCCTTTGGAAAGCATGAGCCGCCATAGCCGGGGCCAGCGTTCAGGAACTTACCCCCGATCCGCCCGTCCAGGCCGATGCCCCGGGCCACCTGTTGCACGTCTGCGCCAACCGCTTCGCACAGATCCGCCATCTCGTTGATGTAGGTGATCTTCAGCGCCAGATAGGCGTTGGCGGCGTATTTGATCAGCTCTGAGGTCCGGCGGCTGGTGAACAGGATCGGCGTCTCGTTCAGGTAGAGCGGGCGGTAGAGTTCGCGCATGATCGCCTGGGCGCGCGGCTCCTCGGTGCCGACCACCACGCGGTCGGGGCGCTTGAAGTCCTCGATGGCCGCGCCTTCGCGCAGGAACTCTGGATTGGAGACGACCGCCACCTGGGCATCGGGCCGAACCCGCTTAAAGATCGCCTCGATCTCATCGCCTGTACCGACCGGTACGGTCGATTTTGTGACGATCACCGTAAACCCGTCGACAAAGGCTGCGATCTCTTCCGCCGCCGCATAGACGTAGGACAAATCCGCATAGCCATCGCCGCGCCGCGAGGGCGTGCCGACCCCGATGAACACCGCGTCCGCCTCGCGCACCGCCTCGGCCGCGTCGGTCGCAAAGAACAGTCGCCCGGCCTTCACGTTGGCCGCCACCAACTGGCCCAACCCTGGCTCAAAGATCGGAATACCGCCCGACTTGAGCTGTTCGATTTTGCGCGCATCCTTGTCGATGCAGGTCACGGTGTGCCCGAAGTCGGCGAAGCACGCCCCGCTGACCAAGCCCACATAGCCGGTACCGATCATCGCTACGCGCATGCAAGGTTCTCCTGGAAGATGCTGCCTACCGCCATTCAGGCGCAGAGCGGAAATTGTAAGACTGTGCCAGCGACAAATGCCTGCAGCAGGTTAAATTTCCTGGTTGTACGCACCCACCTGGCTGCGTTTAGCGAGGCGAGGCTTCACTTCACGATGGAACAGGGCGCGCATGTCGTCTGCGGATTGGGTGCTCTCCACCACCACCACGATCTCGGGCTTGTTGGATGACGCGCGGACCAAGACCCATGAGCCGTCCTCCAAGGCGACCCGCACGCCGTTGACGGTGATCAGGTCGACGATCTTGCGTCCCAGGATCGTGCCGCCAGCGTCGCGCAGGGCGGTGTATTCGGCCACCACGTCGTCGACCACGCCGTACTTCACTTCATCGGCGCATTTGGGACTCATCGTGAGCGAAGTGTAGGCAACCGGTAGCGCCTTCTTCAGATCGCTCAGCTTCTTGTCTGGATTGCGGTCCAGCATGGCCAGGATCGCTGCGGCGGCAACCAGCCCGTCGTCATAGCCGCGCCCAAGCGGCGGGTTCATGAAGAAGTGTCCGGACTTCTCGAACCCCGCCAGGGCCCCCAACTCCGAAGTCTTCCGCTTGATGTAGGAGTGGCCGGTTTTCCAATAGACGGTGGTCGCGCCATTGGCCTTCAGCACCTCGTCCGTCGCGAACAGGCCGGTGGACTTCACATCGACGACAAAGGTCGCGTTCTTGTGCAAATGCGATAGGTCGCGCGCCAGCATCAACCCGATCTTATCGGCGAAAATCTCCTCCCCCTCATCGTCCACTACGCCGCAGCGGTCTCCGTCCCCGTCGAAGCCAAAGGCCAGGTCCGCACCATGTTCGCGCACGGTCTTGGCCATGGCGTGCAGCATGATGCTGTCTTCGGGGTTGGGGTTATATTTGGGGAAGGTGTAGTCCAGCTCGCAGTCCATCTCGATGACCACGGCCACGCCCATGTCGCGCAGAGCCTGGGGCGCGAAGGCACCGGCGGTGCCGTTGCCACAGGCCGCCACGATGGTCAGCGGACGCTTCACCTGTACGCGCGAGGCCGCATCCTTGATGTAGCGTTCGGCCACGCCGGCGATATGGGCCAAACTGCCGCCGGGGCGTTGCTCCCATTTGCCCCCAAGGACGATCTCTTTCAGGCGGCCCATCTCATCGGGACCGAAGGTCAGCGGGCGTTGGGCACCCATCTTAACGCCCGTCCAGCCGTTCTCATTATGACTGGCGGTCACCATGGCGACGCACGGCGCATCCAGGTCAAACTGCGCAAAATAGGCCATCGGCGAGACGGCCAGTCCGATGTCGAGCACTTCGCAGCCCGCCGCCAGCAGGCCCAGGATCAGGGCCTGTTTGATCGACATCGAGTACGACCGAAAGTCATGGGCGACCACGATCCGCTTTTGACCCATCTCATGGATCACCGTCCCCAGGCCTAGACCCAACGCCTGGATACCGAGGAGGTTGATGTCCGGACCGAATATCCAGCGCGCATCGTACTCGCGAAACCCGGTCGCCTTGACCAGGGGAATACTCTCGTAATCGAGGGTATTGGGGATCAGGTCGGCGCGAGGGGTAGGCAGCATGTTGGCTCCGGGCGGAGAGACGAGACGATACGTGTCGGATAGCCTATCGGGCATAAGCGAACGCTTAACGTACGCACAGCGCGATCCGGCTACATCACGCCGGCCCGTAGCAAGTCGTGGACATGAAGAATGCCCAC
>JAYTWT010000392.1:0-4677 GCA_043743295.1 Alphaproteobacteria bacterium
ATCTCTTCCCAGACGATCTTCAGCTGTAGCTCGGCCAGCCGGTTGCCCACGCAGCGATGGATGCCGAAACCGAACGACAGATGCTGCCGGGGCCGCTCACGGTCGATGATGAAGGCGTTGGGGTTGGCAATCTCGGCCTCGTCGCGGTTACCCGAGACGTACCACATGACTACCTTGTCGCCCTTCTTGATCGGTTGGCCAGCGATCTCGGTATCGATCACCGCTGTGCGGCGCATGTGGGCCAGCGGCGTCTGCCAGCGGATGATCTCGGACACCATCGAGGGGATCAGCGAGGGGTCGGCGCGCAGCTTGTCGAACTGATCGGGGTTCTGGCTCAACGCCAGAAGGCCGCCGGTCATCGAATTACGCGTGGTATCGTTACCGCCGACGATCAGCAGGATCACGTTCCCCAGATACTCGTCCGGGCTCATATTTCGGGTCGCCTCGGCGTGCGCCATCATCGAGATCAGGTCGCCGCGCGGCGGCTCATTCACCCGCTCGTTCCAAAGGCGCGTGAAATAGGCCAGGCACTCCATCAGCTCAGCCTGCCGCGCCTCCTCGGTCTCGCACAGGCCGCCAGGTATCGGCAGGGTGGTAGCCACGTCCGACCAATGGGTGAGCTTGCGCCGCTCCTCGAACGGGAAGTCGAACAAGGTGGCCAACATCTGGGTGGTCAGCTCGATGGAGACCCGCTCCACCCAATTGAACGTCTCGCCGATCGGCAGCTGGTCCAGGATCTTGCCCGCCCGCTCGCGGATGATGGGCTCCATGGTCATCAGGTTGGTGGGCGAGACGATCGGGCTGACCGCCTTGCGCTGCACATCGTGCTTGGGCGGGTCCATGGCGATGAAGCTGGGACGGCGCAGATCAGGCCGGGCATCACGGATCGTGATCCCGCCCAGCGCAGCGTCAGACGAAAACACCGCGTGATTGGTGTCGACCGCCATGATGTCCTGATAGCGGGTCACCGACCAATAGGGCCCGAACTCGCTGTCCTTGCACCAGTGCACCGGTGCCTCGGCCCGTAGCCGTTCAAAATAGGGCCAATGGGCGTCATTCAGGAACAGATCCGGATCGCCAGGGTTCAGGTCTTCGAGCGGCAGAGAATAGGCCCGCGCCCGAGCTTCATCCCGAAGACGGGTTTCGTCCTGTAGATTGGTTGCGCCGTCGGCCATCGTAGGGCCCCCTCGTAAGTCTGATGGGTTTATCCTGCGCCCAAACTACCGGATGGGGCAATCCGCGCGCCAAAAAAGGCAGGCCGCAGGGAAAGGCCCTCGCCCTAAGCCCCGTCCAGCGCCCGCGACACATCACGTACGAGGTCGGTGCCGCCTTCCAGGCCGACGCTCATCCTTACCCAACCTTCGGTCAGACCGATCTCCAACCGCTCGGCCTCTGGCATTGAGCGGTGGGTGGTTGTGCAAGGATGTGTGGCCATCGACTTGGCGTCGCCCAGATTATTGGAGATGTCCACGATCTGTAGCGCGTCAAGGAACCGCCACGCCGACGCCCGGTCGCCCAGGTCAAAGGCGATGACATTGCCGCCACCGGTCATCTGATTGGCGATCAGGGCGGCCTGCGGGTGATCGGGACGGCCCGGATAGATGGTTTGCTTGGCGCGGGCGTGTGCCGCAACGGCGTCCGCCACGCGCCCCGCTGTTTCGGTCTGGCGACGGACCCGAAGGTCCAGGGTCTCAAGCCCCTTGAGCAGCACCCAGGCATTGAACGGCGACAGCGCCGGCCCGGTGTGGCGGTGCATGTCCTTGTACGCACTGTTCATCAGTTCGTTGGCGCCCAGGATCGCGCCACCCAGCACCCGGCCTTGGCCGTCAATATGCTTAGTGGCCGAATAGACGACGACGTCGGCACCCAACACGAGCGGCTTTTGGAAGATCGGCGTGGCGAACACATTGTCCACCACCAGCTTGGCGCCCGCCGCGTGGGCGATATCAGCCACAGCGCCGATGGCCGTGACTTCCAGCAGCGGATTGGCCGGGCTCTCCACCAAGAAAACCTTGGTGTTGGGCCGTACTGCGTTTTTCCAGGCCTCAAGATCGGTCGCGTCCACGTAGGTGGTCTCGATACCGAACCGGGGCATCCATTCCGAAACCACCCAGCGGCACGAGCCGAACAGCGCACGGCCAGCCACCAAGTGATCGCCCGCCCGCAAGAGCCCCATCAACGACAGCTGTACCGCCGCCATGCCGGAGGCCGTGGACTTGCACTGCTCAGCGCCTTCCAGCAGGGCGAGGCGGTCCTCGAACATCTGTGTCGTGGGGTTGCCAAAGCGCTGATAAATGAACCCCGGCGTGTTGCCGGCAAAGCGGTCGTCCGCCGCCTGGGCGCTGTCGTAGGCGAAGCTTTGGGTCAGAAAGAGCGCTTCGGAGATCTCGCCGTGCTCAGTGCGCATCAGCCCGCCGCGCACGGCCTGCGTTTCCGGTTCCCAATCGCGCGGATCTTCAGCCATCGTCGGCTTCCTTCTAGAGCGGCCTGCGGCATGAACGGCCCTGACAAGGGCGTCAAGGTCCGCTTTCCAGCCTCTGGCACCACGGGCAAGCCTTGCAACCCTGCCGTTCTGCGCTAAGGCTGCGCTGCCCATGAGCACAGACAGTCCTCCCGGCATCCTGCCCTGCCAGTCCATCGAAGCCCTGATCGCGGGTGGCGCGATCACGTCGGCGAGCCCGTTCGACATCGATCAAGTTCAGCCGGCCAGTCTGGACCTGCGCCTTGCCGGCCGCTGCTGGCGGGTGCGCGCCTCGTTCCTGCCACGCCATGGCACCGTGCGTGACCGGATCGCTGAGGTGGCCATGCATGAGCTCGACCTGACGAAGGGCGCAGTGCTGGAGCGCGGCTGTGTCTACATCGCTGAACTTCAGGAGCGGCTGAAGCTTCCGACTGGCATTTCTGCCCGCGCCAACCCCAAGAGCTCAACCGGCCGGGTCGATGTGTTCGTTCGCTTGCTGTCGGACCGTGGTGACACCTTCGATGACGTGCGTGAGGGCTATGACGGGCCGATCTTCATGGAGATCGCACCGCAGACCTTCTCGGTCCTGGTCCGATCTGGCACGCGTCTCAATCAGTTGAGGCTCAAGGCCGGCTCACCGCCGCGCCTGCGCACCGAGAGCGTCGGTGTTGACCTGACGGGCGAGATCGCCGGTTTCCGCGGCCGCCGACATGCGGGGGTCGTCGATCTAGATCACGTGGATGGCCATGATCCGCATGATTTCTGGGAGCCGTTGATCCCGCGCAACGGTCAACTCCTGCTCGACCCCGGCGAGTTCTATATTCTGGCCTCAAAGGGCTCGGTCGAGATCCCGGTCATGGAGGCCGCAGAGATGACGCCGATCGATCCGTCGGTGGGCGAGTTCCGCGTCCACTACGCTGGTTTCTTCGACCCTGGCTTCGGCACCGATGAGGCGCACGGCAAGGGCTCTAAGGGCGTCTTGGAGGTCCGCAGCCACGAGACGCCGTTCATCCTGGAGGACGGGCAGACCGTCGCGCGGCTGGTCTATGAGCCGCTGACCGAGCGTCCCGCCCGGCTCTATGGAGACTTAGGATCGCACTATCAGCGCCAAGGCCTGAAGTTGTCGAAACACTTCAAGCCCTGGTGAGCCGTGCCGCGAGGCCGTCTTAGAGTTCCAGGGTTGGGGGTGCGCCCGGAGCCGGGGGTGCTGGGGGGGAGGTGACCACCGAACCCCGAGCGCACCTGTCGCGGTCCGACATCGCGATCATAAGGATCGCCAGAGGGGCCCGGCCCGCCAATTGGAAATAGAATGGACCACGCGAAATACCAGAGCAGGTACGATGAGATTTGCTCATGCACAAAATTTCGTCGGCCTATCCTTTCACGCCACCAGCGTGTGTTCCCGATCAAGCGACGACAGGATGAAGCTGGCCAGCCGTTCGGCGGCCGGTGGGATGGCGGTGGTGGCGCGTATCAGCGCGATCTCGGTATCGGCCAGTTCCGGTAGGCCGTGCTCCGGACCCAGTCGCACCAGATCGGGCGAAGTCAGTTCGCGCGGCAACACCGTCACGCCTAGCCCGGCCCGTAACGCCGCCAGCTGCCCGGCGAGGGACGGGCTGGTGTAGGCGCACCGCCACGCCCGGCCTTGCCGCTCCAGAGCCGTGATCGCGCGCTTGCGATAGACGCAAGGGCTGGGTGCCACCACCAACGGCAGGGGATCGCTGCGGTCCAGGATACTGGCATCCGCCGCCACCCAGACTAGGGGTTCACGCCAAACCCGCACCCCCATGTCGGGACCCAACGGCTCGCGCTTGACCAATGCCAGATCGAGCGAGCCGTCTTGCAGCCGATCCAGCAGGTTAAGTGTCAGGTCACAGGTCACCGCCAGTGTGGCCTTCGGGTTGGCGCGGGCGAATTCGCCCAGGATGCCGGGTAGGTGCGCGGTGGCAAAATCCTCCGGCGCACCCAGCCGGACCTCACCCTCCACGTCGCCGCCGCGCAGTTCGGAAAGGATCTCATCGTTCAGCCGCAATAGGCGTCGGGCATGCGGCAGGAAAATCTCGCCCTCCGCCGTCAGCACGACGTGGCGCGGATCTCGCGACAGCAACGACTTGCCGACCCGGTCTTCTAGCCGGCGAATCTGCAGGCTGACCGCCGACTGCGACCGACCCAGCCGCGCGCCCGCTCGGGTGAAGCTGCGCGCCTCAGCGACGGTC
>JAYTWT010000393.1:0-10732 GCA_043743295.1 Alphaproteobacteria bacterium
CCAGCGGGTGCCAATCCGCAAGGTCGCGGCCTTCGTGCAGGCGGCGGTAGGCGCAGCTCTTAGGCATCCATTGCAGCGCCTCGATATTGTGCGGCGTCAGCTTCACGCAGTCGGGCACATGCACATTGCGCTCGGCATAGTTCGAACAGCTGCAGGCGGCGGCGTCGAACAATTTGCAGTGGACGCGGGTGGGAAACACCTCGCCCGAGGTCTCGTCCTCGAAGCGCACTAGGCAACACAGACCGCAGCCGTCACAGAGACTCTCCCACTCGGAAGCGGTCATCTGCGCCAGGGTCTTGCGACGCCAGAAGGGTTGGCCGGGCATGACGGCGGTTTAGGCGTGTTGCTCCGTGGGATGAAGCGCGAACTTGCGTCGCGCGCCGCAACCTCTATGTCAGCGCGCCACATGCGCGCCCCGATCCTGGCCCTTAAGAACGTTCGTCTGGCCGACGGACAAACGATGCTATTCGATGGCGTGGACCTGGCGCTGGATGCGCGCAACCGTGCCTGTCTGGTGGGGCGGAACGGCGCGGGCAAGTCCACCCTGCTGCGGATCCTGTCGGCGCAGATCCAGGCCGACGCCGGCGAGCGGACCGTTACGCCCGGGACCACAATTGCCTATGTGCCGCAGGAACCGGAGATCGTCGGTGCTACGATCCTGGAGCATGCCACGTCTGGCGGCGCTCTGGACTACATGGCCGAGGCGGCGCTGACGGCTTTCGGAATCGATCCGGACAAGGGGACCCAGGGCCTCTCGGGCGGGGAAATTCGCCGCGCAGCCCTCGCCAAGGCGTTCGCGGAGGACCCTGACGTCATCCTCCTGGACGAGCCCACCAACCACCTGGACATCCTGGCTATCGAGACCCTGGAAGCCCAGATCAGCGGATCGCGCGCTGCCGCCCTGATCGTCAGCCACGACCGCGCGTTCTTGGAACGCACGACCCAGCGCTGCTTCTGGCTGGAACATCGTCAAGTGCGCCGCCTGGACGCCGGCTTTGCCGGGTTCGAAGACTGGGTCGAGAAGATCGAGGCCCAGCAAGCCGAGGAAGGCCGCCGCCTGGACAAGATGCTGGAGCGCGAACAGCACTGGATGGAACGCGGCGTCACCGCCCGCCGGGCGCGTAATGAGGGTCGCCGCCGCCGCCTGATCGCGCTGCGTGAAGCCAAAAGCGAGCGGAACCGCGAGAACCGCGGCACCATGAACATCGGCCTCGATAGCTCCGGCGTGTCGGGCAAGCGGGTGGCCGAGGCCAAGGGGCTCACCAAGGCGTTCGGTGAGCGGATGATCCTGAAGGACTTCTCCACCCGGATCCTGCGCGGCGACCGGGTGGCGATCGTCGGCCCGAACGGGGCGGGCAAGACCACGATGGTCAAGCTGTTGCTGGGCGAACTGGCACCCGACGCCGGATCGGTGAAGCTGGGGACCAACCTTACGATCACCTACATCGATCAGTCCCGGGCCGCGCTGTCGCCGGACATGATGCTGCGCGATGTGCTGACACCGCTGGGTGGGGATCAGGTTCTGGTGCGCGGCCAGCCCAAGCACGTGAATGCCTACGCCAAGGACTTCCTGTTCAAGGAGAGCCAACTTCGCCAGCCGGTGAAGAGCCTGTCCGGTGGCGAGCGCAACCGCCTGCTACTGGCCCGCGCCCTCGCCAATTCAGCCAATGTCATGGTGCTGGACGAACCGACCAACGACCTGGACATGGACACCCTGGACCTGCTGGAAGACCTGCTGGCCGACTACGAGGGCACGCTGATCCTGGTCAGCCACGATCGTGACTTTATCGACCGGCTGGCCACCTCCACCATTGGGCTGGACGGCACCGGGCGGGCGGTAGAGACGCCGGGGGGATGGCAGGACTTTCTCAGTCAGAACCCTGGTTTCTTTGGTGGGCGCGTGGCGCGCGAGCCTAGCCGGGAGACAGGGGCGAAGCCGGTTGCCGTCGCACCGCTGCCTCCAAAGGCTACGGCGAAGCTGACCTATAAAGACCAGCGCCGGTTGCAGGAGTTGGAAACTCTGATCGCCGAGGGACCCACCAAGATTGCGGCGCTAGAGGCAAGCTTAGCCGATCCAGGGCTCTATGCACGCGATCCGGCAGGGTTTGATCGGCTCGGCAAGGCCCTTGCCGCCCATCAGGCCCTCGTGGCCGCGGGCGAGGAAGAGTGGCTGGTCTTAGAAGAGCGTCGCGAGGCTTTGGAAACGGGTCGTTGACGCAGGATTGCCAGTTTCCTGTGGATGATCTGAAGGCGTTGAATTTCCTATCTTCGCGGCACTCAAGGCGCGAGTTTTCCACCGCTTGTGCACCGGTTGTCGACCGTCTGATCACCGACCGCTATCGAACGCCTCTTGCGGGCCAAACGCGCCGGGAGCAACCTGACTTTGCCGAAAGGAACTGCGGCGCGGGCGGACGGAGAGGCTGGCAACGGCCGACCCGGAAATCAAGCGAGCGGGGCGGCAGAACGAAGGCGAGAAACTGGGGCAACCCGGGATCGAACCGGAGGGCTGAAGCAGGCGGTCAGGGAAAACGACGGGGCAACCCGGCACCGAACTGACAGTCAGCCTAGAGGCGCAGGTCCCCCAACGGATCTGTATGAGAGGGCGGAGTATCGGGCAACCGATGCGCCGCCCTCTTGCTATGGGGATCCCCTTGGAACCGCAGCGATAGCGCCCTAACTTCCCCTGTGATTGTGTCGGGAGTCTCCATGAAAGCCTTGTATACCCTGCTCCTGGCCGCAGCTGCCCTGTTGGCGGCCTGTTCGCCTTCGAAAAAGGAGGCGGCGACGCCCGCCGCAGGTGCGCCGGTGGCGATCCGGTTCGCGACGGATTGGCGCGCGCAGGCGGAACATGGCGGGTTTTACCAGGCGCTCGCCTCGGGGGCCTATGCCAAGCGCGGCCTGAACGTCACCATCGTCCAGGGTGGGCCGGGCGTGAATGTGCCGCAACTTCTGGCGTCTAACGCGGTCGAGCTGGGGATGGGCTCGAACAGCTTCATCGTCATGAACCTGGCCCAAGAGGGCGTGCCGGTGAAAGCGGTAGCCGCCTTCATGCAGAAGGACCCGCAGGTGCTGATCGCCCACCCAGGCACTGGCGTTGAGACCATCGCCGACCTGAAGGGCCACCCGATCTTGCTCTCCGACGCCTCGGTCAGCGCCTTCTGGGTGTGGCTCAAGGCCAAATACGGGTTCGCCGACGATCAGGTACGCAAATATACGTTCAATTCCGCGCCGTTCCTGTCCGACAAACGCGCCGCCCAGCAGGGGTATGTCACCAGCGAGCCCTACACCCTCGAGAAGCAGGTGGGCCTGAAGCCCAAGGTGTTCCTGCTGGCCGACAACGGTTACCCCGGATACGCGACCATGGTCCTGGCCACCGACGGCCTGATCGCCAAGAACCCGGCGGCGGTGAAGGCCTTCGTCGAGGCCTCGGCGGAGGGGTGGCGCGACTATCTGACCGGCGACCCGGTCGCCGCCGACGCCCTGATCCGCAAGGACAATCCCGAGATCTCCGAGGATATCCTGGCACAGGCACGTGAGAAGATGCGGACCTACAAGATCATCGACGGCGATGAGAAAGCTCCGGTCGGCGCCATGACCGACGCCCGCTGGAAAACCTTCAGCGACATGGCCGTGGCGCAGGGGGTCTATCCGAAGACCCTGGACCCCAAGAAGGCCTATACTCTGGCGTTTGTGCCGAAGTGACAGGGGTGGCACCTTCACAGCCCGGCCTCGCCCCCTCCACCCCCCGCTCTCCGGCGGGCGGTCCCCCTCCCCCGCTTCGCGTGGGAGGCAAGGGGTGAGCGGATATCTTGCCTACCCCGTTTACGGGGGAGGGGGACCGCGCCAAAAGGGCGTGGTGGAGGGGGCGACCGCCGCACTTTAATGCGATCCTCCATACTGACTTCAAAGCGTGCAAAAGCGCTGCGCCGAAACCTGACACAGCCAGAGGTCATGCTGTGGGTGCGGTTGAGACGACGGGCACCGCACAACCCTGTGTTCCGCAACCAGCATCCCATGGGGCCTTACATCTTGGATTTTTATTGTCCTGCCGCGAAACTGGCGATCGAGATCGATGGTTCACATCACGGCGATGACGCTCAGGCCGAGCACGATGCGCGTCGTGACCAATGGCTCCGAGGGCAAGGTCTCACAGTCTATCGAACCTCGGCGTCGTCGGTGTTTGGGGACGCCGATCAAGTTGCCGACGCCGTTCGACTCTTGGCCGATGAACTGATCGCGGGGCAAGCCCTCGCGCCCTCCCGCTCTTCGGCGTGCGGTCCCCGTCCCCCGCTCCGCGTGGGAGGCAAGGGGTGATCACGACATTCACCGATGTCGAGGTCGACTACGACCGGGGGCGGGCGTTAGGACCGGTGAGCTTCGCCATCGCGGCGGGGGAGACCGTGGCGTTGGTCGGGCCGTCGGGGTGCGGCAAGTCGACGGCGTTGCGGCTGCTGGCCGGGCTGGAACAGCCGACGCGTGGGACGGTGACCCGGGCGGCTGGTCGGGGCGAGACCGCCGTAGTTTTCCAGGCCCCGACCTTGGCCCCGTGGCTGGCGGCGCGCGCCAATGTTGCGCTCCCTCTGGAGTTGTCAGGAACACCCAAGGCTGAGGCGCTTCGCCGGGCGGACGCCGCCCTGGAGCGGGTCGGGCTGAAGGGCGCCGAGGCCGCGCGGCCAGCGCAACTCTCGGGCGGAATGGCGATGCGGGTCTCGCTGGCGCGGGCGCTGGTGACCTCGCCGAAATTGCTGTTATTGGACGAGCCGTTCGCGGCCTTGGACGAGATCACGCGGCGGGTGTTGGCTGACGATGTCCTGGCGCTGTGGGCGGCGTCGAAACCCGCCATCGTCTTCGTAACGCACAATGTCGAGGAAGCGGTCTACATGGCTTCGCGCGTGGTGGTAATGAGCCGCGCGCCCGGGCGGATCGCCGGCGACTTCGCGGTCGAGGGGCCCCTGCCCCGGCCAGCGCAGTTCCGAACCACCGCCGCCTTCCGGGCTACGGCCGAGGCCGTCTCGGCAGCCTTGGCCAAAGGGGTCGGCGCATGAGCCGTCTGGCACCCTTTGTCCTGTTGGCGGTGCTGCTGGCAACCTGGGAAATCGCTTGCCGCGCCATGGCGGTTCCAGCCTATTTCCTGCCGCCGCCTAGCGCGGTTGCTGTCGCCCTTGTCCAGCACTTTTCGCCTTTAGTGGTCGCCGCGTGGCGGACGCTCTCGACCGCGCTGATCGCCCTGATCCTGGCCAGCCTGATCGCGCAGGCGCTGGCAATCCTGACCGCGCTTAGCCCGCTGCTGGACAAGGCGATCAGGCCCTTGGCCTCGGTCGTACAAGTAACGCCGGTTGTGGCTATCGCGCCGCTGGTACTGATCTGGGCCGGGCTCGACCATCCTGAGCGCGCACTGATTACGCTGGCGGTCCTGGTCGCCTTCTTCCCGATCTTCTCCGGCGCGTCGGCGGGCCTGCGTTCGGCAGATCCAGACCTGGAGCGGTTGTTCGCCCTCTATGGCGCTAAGCCCTGGCAGCGGGTCGTACGGCTCTGCTTGCCGTCCGCCGTGCCGTTCCTGCTGGAAGGTCACAAGGTGGGCGCGGGGCTGGCGTTGATCGGGGCCGTGGTGGCCGAGTTCGGGGCGGGCTCAGGCGGGGTACGAGGTTTGGCCTGGCAAATCCTGGACGCTGGCAACAAGCTGCAGACCGCTCGGATGATCGCCGCCCTGGTTGTACTCGGTGCTATGGGTGTGGCGCTTCATGCCCTGCTTGAGGCCATCGAGCGGGCCGGCCTCAAGTGGTGGCGGGGTCGTTAGAGCAACGGCGTCAGCGCTGCTGTTCCGACCGTGTGGACTTCAGGCGCTCCATTGCGTCGCTGGCCAGGATGCTGGCCGAGCGCAGGCCGTGCTCGCCGAACACGTCCATCGCGGCATCTAGGGCCATCAGGGCTGCAGCACGTCCACCCTTGTCGACGCCGGTCATGCTGATGCGCGCCTCGTAAATCCGCGCCAGATGCAGTTGCGCCAACGCCCAGCCGACTGGATCGCGGCGCGGGGACAGTTGGGTCAGTTCGATCTTCATCGCTGCCTCGGCGACATCGAGAACGGCGCCGTCGCCGGTCAATTCGGCAACGCGCACCAGGCACACCGCCCGGGCCACCGCGGCCGAGCCCCGAAGCGGTAGGGTCGCAACCTCTTTAAGGACCAGTCCGGCACGGTCGAAACAGCTGACGGCGTGCTCGAAAGCACGGGTATCGTTTGCGGCCTCGCCCAGCGCCTGGAGCGCTTGGCCAAGCGCCACCTGGGTGCGGGCCCAGTCGAGGGGGCTATGGTCGCGGGTCAGGTTGTCCAGGGCCAATGCCAAGGCGCCCGCGCCGGCGGCTACCGCATCAACATCACCCATGGTCTCGCCGCGCACGGCCAACGCCTGGCCGTAGGCGACCTTAGCGCGGACCCAGGTCAGGGGTTCGTAGTCGGCGTCCAGACGTTCGGCGGCCAGGGCGGCGTCGCGGGCAGCGACCTCCAGCAGATCAGCATCCTTCAGCCGGGCGCCCCAGCCGGTTAGGAGATCGGCGCGACTAAGGCGGGCTTCTGCCGCCATGGCACGGGCTGCGGTGACGCGCTTGGCAATTCCGTCCAGAGCGGCGATCGGCGCATTGAGGCTCAGCGACCACGCGTGGGCCGCATCAAGACCCTCGGTCTCGGCCATGCGGCGGCCGTCGATGGAAGCCAGGCCGATATCGGCCAGCGCCGCCGCGAGGCCGCCCCGTGCTGCCGCGCGGGCTTCCCGAAACGCAATCTCGGCCGCTGCGGTCAGGCCCGGATCGCCAAAAATCTCTGCGCCCAGCAGGCCGCAGAACGCCTGTTCACAACGCGCCCTTGCCCAACCGTCTTTGCGGTTCGCGCCGTCAAATCCCGCAGCAGCCATCTCGGCACTAGCAGCGGCTTTGCGCAGCGAGACGGGATCGCCGGTACGGCGAGCAACCTCGCGCCAAGCAATGGCGGCTTCCAGCCGGCGATTGGGTTTGTCCTTCGCACCGATCCGCCCAGCGGCGACGTCGCAGGCCTTGGCTTCCTGCGCTAGCAGGGTACATTCAAGCAACTCGAGGAGCGATGTATCGCCCCCGGTAAGGCCTCCCGCTGCGTCCGCCGGAGGCGTCTTCATGCGATCCGCACTGAAGAAGCGCTTCAGTTCTCGGCCAAGCTCGAACATCGAACGGCTCCGAACCCGACGGCGTCCCACCTTGGAACGCTCACCACGGGCCTTGTCGAAACGTAGCAAAGCCGGAGCCGCAGACTTTAACAAGGGGTTAACTTTGTGGTTATGGTTAATGCTTGCGGGGTTCGAGAACAGTATCTCGCTAGGGCTGCAGAGATGTCACACCCACCAATCCTTAACGGATCACCCGAAGATCGCCGCCTGCTCCGTCGCGGTCAGGATACGCCATTCGCCTGGGCCTAGGTCAGCGGGAAGCGTGAGGCCGCCGATCCTGTCGCGGTGCAGCGCCGTCACGTGGTTACCAACGGCGGCGAACATCCGGCGTACCTGATGATAGCGGCCCTCGGTGATCGTCAGGGCGACGGTATTGGCACCGGTGGGTTCAAGAACCGCTGGCGCGAGCGGTGTCGTTTCGCTGTCCAGCATCAGCGTTCCAGACGCAAAGATCGCGGCCTCATCGCCCTTCAGCGACCGATCCAGAGTAGCAATGTAGCGCTTAGCCACGTGGGCTTTCGGCGAGATCACCCGATGCAGGAACGGGCCATCATCGGTGATCAGCAGCAGGCCGGAGGTCTCTTTGTCCAGTCGCCCGATCGATGACAGCCCGGGCATCCGCGCTCGCCAGCGCATCGGCAAAAGCTCATAGACGCTGCGTCCGGCCTCCTTGTGCGAACAGACCACGTCCAACGGCTTGTGCATCAGAATGGTGAGGGGCGCTGGAGGGTCGAGGGGCTTACCCGTCACGGTCATCCGTTGGGAGATATCCAGCGTCAGGGCGATCCGCGCGCCGGCGTCCTTCAGCGGGACCCCGTCCAGTTCGACCTGCCGATGCATCACTAGGCCCGCGACTTCGCGGCGCGAGCCATAGCCCAAGTTGGCCAGCAGACGATCCAGTCGGACCATGGGAACTTTAGCGTTCACTTGCGGGCCTCGAAGATCTTGTAGCCCCCCGCGTCGGCCTTCACCGCGACGGTCGCGAAGGCGCCGGTCAGCGCCGCCTCGTATGGCAGGTGTCGGTTGGCGACGAGCCAGCAGACGCCACCCTTGCGCAGCCGCCCGGCAGCGGCCTGGATGAACGCCACGCCCAGGTCGCGATCCTCGGTCCCGCCATCGTGGAACGGGGGATTCATGACCACAAAGTCGAGGTCGGTGAGGCTCGGATCCAACCGACGCACATCAGCCCAGACCACCGAGACGCGCGGATCGGTAAGGTTGTGCGCCGCGCAGGCCACGGCGCGCCGATCCAGGTCGACGCAGGTCAGGGCGGTGACGCCCGGTGCGTTAAGCACCTTTGCGGCTAGCAGGCCAATGCCGCAGCCCAGGTCCGCGCCCCGGCCCTTCATGGGCGGCAGAAGATCGATCAGCCGCGCGCTGCCTGGATCAATGCGGTCCCAGCTGAACACGCCTGGCTGCGACCACAGGCTCAAATTCGGGAGTAACTGCGGTGCGCCGGCCGCAATCACCGCCTCGACCTTGAGGAGCCCGTCCGGTCGCACCGTGTGACAGAACCGGTGATGACGCCGCGCGTCCTCGCTGACCGTGCAGCCGAACCGCTCCAGCGCCTTCCGGAGCCGCGATCCGCCTTTGTCCTTGGGCGCGAAAGCTGTCAGCGCGCCGCCGGGCCGCAGCACCCGCAGCGCCTGGGCCAGCACATAGTCGCGCTCCAGCGTACCGCCTGGGGCCAGAATGACGGCGCTGTCCGCGCTGGCCTCGTCCATCGCGGCGAGGTCGGTCGAGCCGAGGATCAGCGGTGAAACCTGCATCGCGCCTGGGGGAATATCCACGAGGCCGGGGACGGGGGCACCGTAGAGGAGCGTCGTCATATCGCAGCGCACCCCAACACCAGCTCCGTGTCATCCTGATTTCGCCACCGGCGAAGACCGGGACCCCCAGCACCGTCGTAGGTATAAGGCGTGCGACGTCGATGCTGCGCCATCTCGCAGCGATCAGGCGTTGGGGGTCCCGGTCTTTGGCGATGCCAAAACCGGGATGACACCCGTTGGATTGGCACCTTGGCCAACACGCCCTACGCTCGTTCCTTGGACCGCTCGAAGCGCACCTTGGGATAGCGCTCTGTCGCATAGCCCACGTCCCATGACGACTTGGCCAGATAGACCGGCTGTTCGTCGATATCGGTGCCGATGGCGCTGCGGTGCTTGCTGAGGAAGTCTTCGACGTCGGCCTTTTCGCCCAGTAGCCAGCGGGCCTCGCCATAGGGACTAGCCTCGAAGATCACGTCCAGCTGGTACTCCTCGCGTAGGCGGTCGGCCATCACCTCGAACTGCAATTGCCCCACCGCGCCGACGATGAAGTCCGAGCCGATGCTGGGGCGGAACAGCTGGGTCACGCCCTCTTCAGCGAGGCTCTCCAGCGCTTTCTTAAGGTGCTTGGCCTTCAGGGGATCCTTCACCCGCACGCGCTGCAGGATTTCAGGGGCGAAGTTGGGCAGGCCCGCAAAGCGCAGCGTACCGCTTTCTGAGAGGCTGTCCCCGACCCGCAACACGCCATGGTTGGGGATGCCGATCACGTCGCCCGCAAAGGCGTCCTCGGCCAGCTCGCGGTCCGAGGCGAAGAACATCATCGGCGCGTTCACCGATAGCTGCTTGCCGGTGTTCTGCACCTTCAACTTCATGCCGCGTGAGAATTTTCCGGAGCACAGCTTCAGGAACGCGATCCTATCGCGGTGGTTGGGGTCCATATTGGCCTGGACCTTGAACACAAAGCCGGTCACTTCGCGGTCGCCGGGCGCGACGTGGGTTTCGGCGGCCGCTTTGCGGGCCACGACCGACTTGGGCGGTGGAGCATACGAGCCCAAGCCCTCCAACAGTTGATCCACCCCAAAATGCCGCAGCGCCGAGCCGAAGAATACCGGCGTCATGTGGCCCTCCAGGAACGCCTGCGGATCGAACGTTTTGCCCGCGCCCAGCACCAACTCGGCGTTTTCAGACAGTTCTTCCTGCTCGTCGGGCTCCAGATAGCGCGAGATCGCATTGCCCCTGAAGGCAATGGCCGCCGGATGGCCCTCGTCGTCGCCCGCCGCGCCGCCGCCCTTCTTGATGAACGGCAGGAACTGGTCGCGCCGCAGGTCCAGCATCCCCTTGAACCGCCCGCCCGAGCCGGCCGGCCAGTAAAGTGGTGCGGGGTCAAGCGCCAGCTTGGACGACACCTCGTCCAACAGCTCGAACGGGTCCTGCGCCTCACGGTCCATCTTGTTTATGAAGGTGATGATCGGGATGTCGCGCAGCCGGCAGACTTCGAACAGTTTCAGGGTCTGGGGCTCAATGCCCTTGGCGGCGTCCAGCACCATGACCGCCGCGTCCGCCGCGGTCAGGGTGCGATAGGTATCTTCCGAGAAGTCCTCGTGGCCCGGCGTGTCCAGCAGGTTAAACATCAGGCCTGCGTGGTCAAACGTCATCACCGAGGCCGAGACCGAAATCCCCCGCTCGCGCTCAATCTTCATCCAGTCCGACCGCGTCCGGCGGTTCTCGCCCCGCGCGCGGACGGCACCGGCGGCCCGGATAGCGCCCCCGGCC
>JAYTWT010000394.1:0-2493 GCA_043743295.1 Alphaproteobacteria bacterium
CATAAAGGTCTCCGCGACCTTCAGCGGCGAGTAGTTGACCAGCATCACGCCGCCCGATCCCAATCGAATTCGGTTGGTCTGCTGGCTGATGGCGGCGATCAAAATTTCCGGTGCCGCCGACCCCAGTCCGGCGATGTTGTGGTGTTCGGCCATCCAGAACCGGTTGTAACCGAACGCTTCGGCCGCTTTCGCCACCTCAATCGTATCGCGCACAGCCTGAGCCTGGGTCGCATCACCTGTGACTGGCGACAGGTCGAGAACAGAGAGTTTCATTCGCGCGGCGACCTAAACTGACTTCTCCTCCCCCAATGGGTGAGGAGCAGAGGCAGCACGTTTCCCATGAACCACGTCATCCCTCGTCTAGGTAGCGCCAGGTGTCGGCCCCGTCGAATTGGCGGATGTGCATGGCGTTCCAATCTAGGCCGTCGATGAGCCGCGCGTTGATCGCCATGCGGTCCCGCGTGCCGTCCAGGCTTTGCCAGTGGGTGGTCACGCCGCAGGATCGGCATCGGTGGAACGCCAACATCCGGTCACCCCAAACGTAAGGTTGCGTGCTCTGCGGATCAGGCAGGGTGACCTCTTTGGGTGAGTAGTAGGCCCAGCGCGCGGCCAGCCGGCGACAGATCGAACAGTTGCACTCACTGACCTCGGTCGGCGGGCTCGGCACGACCAGCTTCGCCGCGCCGCAATGGCAATTGGCCTTGATCATTCGCGCTCTCCCACGCCCAGCTCTTAAGCTGGGGCCGCAGACGCGCGCTGTCCAGTCTCAGCTTCGCGCGCGCTTTTTCAGAACCGAAGAGAAACTCATTACGGTTTCGTCGCCGCAGGTGATCAGGCCGCGGATGAAGATCATGCTTCGCCCGGCCTTCACCACCTCGCCCCGGCATTCCACGAGATCGCCGATGTGTGCGGTGCCGACAAACTCGCCGTTGAAGGTGGCGGTGACGCTATGGCTATTCTGAAGGACATCGCGAGCGATGACGAACAGGCTGAAATCGGCGAACGTCATCACGCAGCCGCCGTGCAGGAAGAGGCCGCCGTTCATGTGCCGGTGTTCAGCGCGGAAGGCGCAGACCGGCCCCCTCTCGTCGATGCGGAAGTAGAATGGGCCCGCAAGGTCCTCATAAGGGTCACCGCCAGGATAGTAGGACCAACCCGCCCATTCACCTTCCGTGACAGCGGTCAGTTTCGAGGTGTAGCTGTTCTCGTTCTCGCCGCCGTCCATCGATCCCCACACTTTGCCCCGAAGCGTTTGCTCGGACCGCGTTCCATCACTAGTTTGCGCTGACGCTTAAGACCTCATCGACGGCCCTTCGTGCAAGGGCAGAACGGTCGGGTCCATGCACTTTTGGCGACGGAGGCCCTGTTTGACATGCTGGCAATGATTGCATTCGCTCTTGCCTTGGCGTCATCGCCGACCGGTGAAGCTACGGCTCAGCCGACGCCGCCCACACCTGTCGCGCCGGTCAAGGCGGTCGACGAGAACGGTGTCCCGGCCTGGGCCAAGCGTCCGCGGCTGCGACCCGTCCAATCCTGCGAGACCAAGCCCAATATCGGGGTTGAGACCTGGCGGCAGAAATACAGCTCTGCGGCACCCCAGATCCTCAGGCCCCGGACCCCAACCTCCACCTGCCACTAAAGGGATTCCACCATGGCGCTCGACGCCGAGACCCGCGACCAACTGATCGACACTGTCCGTCGCTTCGTGACCGAACGCCTGCGCCCTCTGGAGGCCAAGGTCGCCGAAGACGATGCGATGCCGGACGATATTGTCGAGGAGATGAAAGCCCTCGGCCTGTTCGGCCTTTCGATCCCTGAGGCCTATGGCGGGCTCGATCTGACCATGGAGGAGGAGTGCCTCGTGGTCATCGAGCTGGGTCGCACCAGCCCCGCGTTCCGCTCGACCTTCGGCACCAATGTCGGCATCGGCAGCCAAGCGCTGGTGATGTTCGGCACGGAGGCTCAGAAAGAGAAGTACCTGCCCGGCATCGCGTCGGGTGAGATCATCACGTCCTTCGCCTTGACGGAGCCCGAAGCCGGGTCCGACAGCGGTGCGGTGCAAACCAAGGCCGTGCGCGATGGCGAACACTATGTGCTGAACGGTGCCAAACGCTACATCACCAACGCCAACAAGGCCGACCTGTTCACGGTGATGGCCCGGACCGACCCATCCAAGCCGGGCGGCGGCGGGGTCTCGGCGTTTCTGGTTCCGCGTGACTTGC
This sequence comes from Alphaproteobacteria bacterium, assembly GCA_043743295.1. GTDB lineage: Bacteria > Pseudomonadota > Alphaproteobacteria > Caulobacterales > Caulobacteraceae > Phenylobacterium. Next base: position 2,223 of record JAYTWT010000394.1, read on the forward strand.
CAGGTCTCAGCGTCGGCAAGCCTGAGAAGAAGATGGGCCAGCAGGGTGCCCATGTTTGCGACGTCATCTTCGACAACGTCCGCGTCCCCGCCGAGAACCGCATCGGTGCCGAGGGTGAGGGCTTCAAGGTGGCGATGCAGGTGCTGGACAAGGGCCGCCTGCACATCTCAGCACTCTGTGTCGGGGTCGCCGAACGGCTGATCACCGACAGCGTGGCCTATGCCATGGATCGCAAACAATTCGGCCAGCCACTGACCGGCTTCCAACTGGT
>JAYTWT010000395.1:0-3527 GCA_043743295.1 Alphaproteobacteria bacterium
TCAGATCACGCTGGGCACGCCTTAGTGCGCCACGTTGCGCCAGATCCGCTTGTAGCTGAAGTACAGCAGCACCGAGAAGATCAGCAAATAGATCATGGCACCGAGGCCGAACTGTTTGCGCTCTGTGGCCTTGGGGTCGGACGCCCAGGCCAGGAAAGCGACCACGTCTTTGGCCTGTTGTTCCACCGTCGACGGCTTGCCGTCATCGAAGGTCACTTTGCCGGGCGCAAGCGGCGGCGGCATGGCGATGAAGCCGCCGGGCGGGGCATGACCCGCGCCGGTCCAGGCCGACGTCAGGTCTCCGGGCATATAAGGGTTGTAGTACTGATTGACGCCGACCTTCAGGCCGACTGGCGGGGCCTGATAGCCCGTCAGGATCGAGTAGACATAGTTGGGCCCCTCGTCCCGCGCCTTGATGATCACCGATAGGTCCGGCGGCATAGCCCCGCCGTTGGAAGCCCGCGCCGCAGGCTCATTCGGATAGGGCGAATGGAATTTGTCCGCCGAGGTGCCAGCACGTTGCACGACATCACCGGTATCGGCGTCGATGTCGTTGACCTGAACGTCTTTAGCCAGCGACTTCACAAAGGGGTTGTCGTTGGGGTTTTTGAATTCGGGATCGTAAAACGGCCCACCCTTTTGACCCAGGTTGCGGAAGTACAGCAGGTTCATCGAGTGGCAGCCGGAGCAGACCTCCCGATAGACCTTGTAGCCCCGTTGAACCTGGGCAGCATCGAACTTGCCGAACGGACCGCTGAACGACCATTCGACTTCTTTCAGGGCCGCTTGGCTGCCTGAGGCGGCAGCCGGACCTGCGGCGATGGCTAGCCCCAGGGCCGCGAGCGCGATCGCTTTGCGCAGCATATCAGCCCCTCTTTTCAGGTGAAGCCATGGCACCAGCAGGTGCCGTGGACGGAAACGAAAGGACAGGCTCAGAGATCGATTCCGGCACCGGCCGCGGGTTCTCCGTCAGCCCCATCAACGGGGTGATCAGGAAGAAGTAGGCGAAGTAGAACAGCGCCGAGACCCGTGAGAGCCAGACCACGCTGTTGATGTTCGCGTCGAACAGTTGGAGCCCGGTTAGGCCAGGGATCACCATGTCGTCCGGCGCATGCGCCCCGCAGTAGCCGAGCACCATGCAATTGGCGACGAAGATGAAATAGTATAGCCGCATCGTCGGCCGATAGCGCATCGAACGCACCTTGGACGTGTCCAGCCAGGGCAGAATGAACAATGCACCGATGGCACCCGCCATGGCGATGACGCCCAGGAGCTTATCCGGCACGGCGCGCAAGATCGCGTAGAACGGCAGCAGATACCATTCAGGCACGATGTGCGCCGGGGTCACCAGCGGGTTGGCGGGCACATAGTTCACCGCATCGCCCAGAACGTCCGGCATGTAGAACACGAACACGCCGTAGAGCAGCAGGAACACCGAAATCGCGAACCCGTCCTTCACCGTATAGTACGGATGGAAGGGCACGGTATCCTGCTCCGACTGGACGGCGACGCCCTTCGGATTATTGTTACCGGTCACATGCAGTGCCCAGACGTGCAGGACAACCACGCCCGCAATCACGAACGGCATCAGATAGTGCAGCGAGAAGAAGCGGTTCAGCGTCGCATTGTCGACCGCGAAGCCACCCCACAGCCAGGTGGTGATGGCGGGACCCACAACCGGGATTGACCCGACCACATTGGTAATCACCACCGCCCCGTGGAAGCTCATCTGGCCCCAGGGCAGCACGTAGCCCATGAAGGCGGTGATCACCATCACCAGATAGATCACGCAGCCCAGAATCCACAGCACCTCGCGCGGGGCCTTGTAGGACCCGTAATAGAGGCCTCGGAACATGTGGATATAGACCGCCAGGAAGAACATCGACGCCCCGTTGGCGTGCATGCCCTGGACCAACCAACCGAAGTTCACGTCGCGCTTGATCCGTTGAACGGAGTCAAAAGCATGATCAACGCTGGGCACATAGTGCATCGCCAGAATGATGCCGGTGACGATCTGGATGCCGAGCATCAAGGCCAGGATGCCGCCGAAAGTATACCAGTAGTTCAGGTTCTTCGGGGTCGGAAAGGTGACCATAGTGTCATTGGCGAAGCGCAGGATCGGCAACCGCACGTCCAGCCAACGCTCAAAGCCGCTCTTGGGCTCGTAGGAGGAATGTCCGCTCATCGGTTCAACCCACCTTTATCTTACTGTCGGACAGGAAGGCGTAGGCTGGCACCTCGAGATTCTTCGGGGCCGGGCCTTTGCGGATCCGTCCTGAGGTGTCGTAGACCGAGCCGTGGCAGGGGCAGAACCAACCGCCGTAGTCGCCGCCGCCCACGGTGGGCACGCAGCCTAGGTGTGTGCAGGCACCGATCAGCACCAGCCACTGGGCCTTGCCTTCCTTGTGGCGCGCTTCGTCGGTCGACGGATCGCGCATATCGGCATTGTCGTCTTTGATCGCAGCCGCGATCTGTTCCGGCGTCCGATAGCGGACGAACAGTGGCTTTCCGCGCCATTTGACGACCACTTGCTGGCCCGGCTCCAACTTGGTCAGGTCGAACTCAATCGACGCCAAAGCCAGCGTATCGCCTGCCGGGTTCATCTGGTCGATCATCGGCCAGGCTAGACCCACGACGGCACCGATCGCGGCGGCCCCCGCAGCAATATGAATGAAATCGCGACGGCTCGGGTCTTCGCCCGGGGCGTGCGGGTCGGCAGTTGCGCCCACGACGGTGTCGGCCACCTTGAAACTACCCTTCGTTTGAGGGCCGACCCACATGAGGCAGGCCCTGCAGTATTATGGCTCTCAAGCCCCTTGCCAGGACCAGAACCCTACTGGAAGACGTCGTGTTCGAAGGACGCTGTCGACAGCCCGTTTGGACAAAATGCCCGCAGACTATCGAATCGCCGTCCCTTGCGCCTCGGCCACTCCCAATCGCGGATGGCCTTAGAATGCGTTTGGCGCTTTTTCAACCGGACATTCCGCAAAACCTGGGTGCCGCGATCCGCTTGGCCGCTTGCCTGGGGGTATCCTTGGACGTGATCGAGCCCTGCGGCTTCCCGTTGAGCGACACCGCGATCCGCCGCGCAGCCCTGGATTACGCCGACATCGCCGACGTAGAACGACATCTAGATTGGAATATTTTCCACACGAAAAGAATAGGTTATGGACGTCTGATCCTGCTCACCACCAAGGCCGCAACGCCGCTTCACACCTTCGAATTCCAGCCGGACGATGTGCTGTTGCTGGGCCGCGAGAGCGCCGGTGTCCCTTACGAGGTCCACACGGCCGCCGACGCCCGCCTCTATATTCCGCTGGTGCCCGGTGCGCGTTCCCTGAACGTTGTTACCGCAGCAACCCTGGCCCTGGGCGAGGCCCTGCGCCAGACCGGGGGCTTTCCAAAGCCGTTGTAACGTCGTCGGCCCACAACCGAAGCATTTGACCCAGAGCCGATCCTCGCCGAACGTGGTGCGGCATTGGGGGCTATGCACATGGCAAACGGACCGACCGCGCCGAAACGGCCGC
>JAYTWT010000396.1:0-1656 GCA_043743295.1 Alphaproteobacteria bacterium
CAGCGGGCGGTCGGCCAGGGCACGCGTACGCGGCTGATCGGGCGGGAGCGGGGCTATCACGGCGTTGGCTTCGGCGGGATTTCTGTAGGCGGTCTCGTCAACAACCGCCGGGTCTTTCCGCTTCTGCCGGGCGCAGACCACATTCGCCATACCCACGACCTGGAACGCAATGCGTTCTCGCCCGGCCAACCCGCCTACGGCGCGGAACTGGCAGACGATCTGGAGCGTATCGTCCAACTGCATGGGGCTGAGACCATCGCGGCGGTAATCGTCGAGCCGGTGGCCGGATCGACAGGCGTGCTGATCCCCCCGGTCGGCTATCTGCAGCGCCTGCGCGAGATCGCTACCCGCCACAGCATACTGCTGATTTTCGATGAGGTGATCACCGGCTTTGGCCGGCTGGGTACGCCCTTCGCGACCGACTACTTCGGCGTAACGCCCGACCTGATAACCACGGCCAAGGGCCTGACCAACGGGGCCTTTCCGATGGGGGCCGTCTTCGCCTCGCGCACCGTTCATGACGCCATGATGCAGGGGCCCGGGTCGGCCATTGAGCTCTTCCATGGCTATACCTATTCGGGACACCCGGCGGGTTGCGCGGCCGGCATGGCGACTTTGGATATCTACGAACGCGAAGGCCTGCTGACCCGTGCTGCCGACCTTGCGGACCCGTGGCGCGATGCTATGCATTCCCTGCGCGATGCACCGAACGTCATCGATGTGCGCACCCTTGGCCTCGTCGCGGGTATTGAACTTCGGTCCCGTGATGGTGCGCCTGGCGGGCGAGGCTACGACGTTTTCGTCGATTGTTTCGAGAAGGGGCTGCTGATCCGGGTGACCGGTGACACGATCGCCCTGTCGCCGCCGTTGATTGTCGAGACCGACCAGATCGAGACCATGGTCGTGTTGATCCGGGATGCGCTAAAGCGAGCCGCCTGAGCCCGCCGGATTGCAACACACCGCTCGGCGTCGCAAGCGCCCAGGAGAGAGATGATGAAGACCCGCGCCGCTGTCGCCTTTGAAGCCAAGAAACCGCTCCAGATTGTTGAGCTGGATCTGGAGGGTCCGCGCGCCGGAGAAGTGCTGGTGGAAATCAAGGCCACCGGCATTTGTCACACCGACGCCTACACCCTGGACGGCTTGGATTCGGAGGGTCTGTTTCCCTCGATACTGGGTCATGAGGGCGCAGGCGTTGTGGTCGAGGTGGGCCCGGGCGTCACCTCGGTGGCGGTGGGCGATCACGTGATCCCTCTCTACACACCCGAGTGTCGGCAGTGCAAAAGTTGCCTCAGCCGCAAGACCAACCTCTGCACCGCGATCCGCGCGACACAGGGCAAGGGCCTGATGCCTGACGGGACGAGCCGGTTCTCCTACAAGGGTCAGACGATCTATCACTACATGGGCTGTTCGACGTTCTCGAACTTCACGGTCTTGCCCGAGATCGCGGTAGCCAAGATCCGCAAGGACGCGCCGTTCGACATGGCCTGTTACGTCGGCTGCGGCGTGACCACCGGCGTCGGTGCCGTGGTCAATACGGCCCAGGTCGAGCCCGGCGCGAATGCCGTCGTATTTGGCCTTGGCGGCATCGGCCTGAACGTGATCCAGGGCCTTAAGATGGTCGGCGCGAATATGATCATCGGCGTCGATATCAACCCC
>JAYTWT010000397.1:0-2013 GCA_043743295.1 Alphaproteobacteria bacterium
AGCTCAATGGACTTGGGCGGTTTGGGCGCAGCTAGGGCCGCGCCGGTCAAGACTAAGAAGGCGCCGGTCAGCGCCATAAGACGAAGTGACATTGTTGAACCCCTAAATTTCAGGTCAGCCTGCGCCCGCGATCACCTTGCTGTCCAGGCCGGTTGGCCGACGCCGTCCAGGCGGGTGGCGCGGCCGCGCAGCGCGACCTCGCGGAACTGGTAGATCCAGGCGGCGGTCGGCGCGTTCACCCAGCCGCCGTTCAGCCGCATCTGCAGGATCGGATCGGCACTGCCCGCGTGCTTGCGGCGGCGCGGGGAACGCGGGTCGTCCAGTTCGGCTAGGGGGATGCGCCAGGCGGCGTGCACCTCGATTGGATCGGGATTGAGCGTCAGCTCGGCGTCAGACCACAGCACCACGGGCGTCACCCGGTGGCCGCCGAGGGTGACGAAATCGTCCAGCAGGCCCATGGCAGCCTCCGGGGGAAGACTGACGCCCAACTCCTCCGCCGTCTCGCGAAGGGCACCGTCGAAGGCCGTTTCGCCGGGATCAAGATTACCACCGGGCAGGGCGTAGTTGCCGGCGTTTCGTCGCATGGTCAGGCCACGCCGAGTCAGGACGAACGTGGGCCGGCCCTGGAACGGTGAGATCAGCACGGCCACAGCGGCCAGCCGTCGCCCCTCCGCTGCGATCTCGCGGCGCGGGAACGCAGCTAAGTTCCCGGCAATCCGCGCCTTGAGGTCGGCAAGTTCCAACAGCGGCTACCGGGCGTCCGACTGCAGCGCGAAGCCCTGATATCCACTGGCGGCGACCGCGTTGCACTTGTCACGATAGACCGGAAAGCCGCCGATATAGGGCATGAACACCCGAGGTTTGCCGGGCACGTTAGCGCCCATGTACCAGGAGTTGGCCAAAGGGAAGATCGTCGGTTCCGCCACCTCGTTCACATGCGCGACCCACTCGTCTTGCGCCGCTTCTGTGGCCTCGATAGCCCCCAGCTGGCGTTCGCCCATGTAGGCGATGCAGTCGGAGATCCAGTCTACATGCTGCTCGATGGCCACGGCCATGTTGCAGAGTACGGACGGGCTGCCGGGGCCGGTCACCACGAACAGGTTCGGGAAGCCCGCGACCATCAGGCCCAGATAGGTGCGCGGTCCGGCGGCCCAGGCCTCGCTCAGCGTCGCGCCCCCTCGGCCCTGGATGTCGATCTTGCCCAGGGCCCCGGTCATGGCGTCGAAGCCGATAGCATAAACGATGGCGTCGGCTTCGTAAGTCGCGTTGGCCGTTCGCACACCCTTGGCGACGATGGCCTCGATAGGCTCATCGGTGAGGTCCACGAGACTGACGTTGTCGCGGTTGAAGGTGTCGTAGTAGCCGGTGTCGACGCAGAGGCGCTTGGACCCGATAGGGAAGGTCTTGGGGGTCAGTTTCTCGGCGGTAGCCGGGTCCTTGACGATCTCGCGGATCTTGCTGCCGACGAAATTTACGGCGGTCTGGTTGGCGCTGAGGTCGGCGGTGATGTCGGCGAAGGCACCCAGCAGGGCGAACCCGCCGATGGCCCAGCGTTCCTCGTAGGCCGCGCGTTGCTCGTCCGCGCTCGCCTCGCCAGCCAAGCGTTCGGTCTGACCCACGCCTCGGATGCCGAAGCCGGTCTCGCGGGCCTCGGCACGACGTTCCGCTCGATTGTCGGCCCAGTCTTTAGCCACGACGGGATCAATCGGACCATTGTGGGCGGGGACGCTGAAATTGGGCGTGCGCTGGAAGATGGTGACGTGGGCGGCTTCGGCAGCAATGTGCGGGATCGACTGGATAGCCGACGAGCCGGTGCCGATCACCGCTACGCGTTGGCCCTTGAAATCCACGCCATCGCGCGGCCAACGGCCCGTGTGCCAGCTGGGGCCCTCGAAGGTGTCTGCGCCGGGGAAGGCAGGCTCATTCATGACCGAGAGGCAGCCGGTCGCCATGATGCAGTAGCGCGCGGAAATCGTCTCGCCGCGGTCGGTCGTGATGGCCCAGCGATTGGAG
>JAYTWT010000398.1:0-2821 GCA_043743295.1 Alphaproteobacteria bacterium
TCGAGCGCGGCGAGCGATCTCCTCACCGGCGTTGATGCCTGGCGCGTCGCCGTAGTGCGCAATCAGGCCACAAATGGTCATCCGCGATGCCGGTTTGAGCAACGGCAGCACGGCGTCGAACACCGGCCCCCCTACATTTTCGAAATAGGCGTCCACGCCTTTGGGACAAGCGGCTGCCAAGTCAGCGGCGAATGTCGGGCTGAGGTGCGAGACGCACGCGTCAAAGCCCAGCTCCTCGGTGACGAACCGACACTTCTTTGGTGCCCCCGCGATGCCGACCACCCGAGCGCCGCGCAGGCGCGCCAACTGGCCCGCGATCTGGCCGACGCCGCCCGACGCGGCCGAGACCACAACCGTCTCCCCGGCCTTCGGTTCGCACTGGACGATCATCCCTGCGTAGGCCGTGAGGCCCAGCATACCCAGGACTCCGACCGCCTGTGAGATGCGCCCCAATGTAGGATCCAACTTGCGCGGCACCATATAGGCGGGCCGTGCGACGCCTTCGCCCATCAGGCCGTATTCTGACCAGCCATTGGTGTTGAACACGAAATCGCCGGGCGCCAATCCAGGAATGTGACTGTCGATCACCTGCGCAACCGTGCGCGCATGAGAGGGGTCTCCAGCCGGCTCAGCGCGACGTTTCTTGTAGCCCCACTGGTAGGGATCCAGGGACACATAGATCGTTCGCGTCAGGGCTTGGCCGGACCCCGGCGCCGGGATCGGCCCCTCGCGCTGTTCGAACGTGTCGGGCTCTGGCCAGGCGGGCACGGGCTTGTCGGAGAGGGTCCAATATCGGTTCATGGTTGGCAGGCTACTGCGGCGTTCTCCGCGCGTCGATGCGTTCGATTGGGAGTTGAGCGTCGTCGTGGCCAGGACACGTGCCTTGCAAAACAAACTCAATGCGGCAGCAGGATCAGTCCGGCAGCGAGGCCAAGGATGGCACCAAGGCTGAGCAAGGTTCGTAGCCGCGGGTACCATGCCGGTAGCCCCGAGCTGCGTACATCCCAGAGCCAATGGAGACCAAGCGCGATCATCAGGCCAACAAGCTGTAGTCTAAGGTGTCCAGGCGGCAGGGCGAGCAATGCCAACCCAGCAAGGGTCGGCAGCATGGCGAGCGAGACGACTAGCGGGTTCGGCTGGTCGGCGCTGGCGGCCAGGCCCCAGCGCGCTCCGCCTAGGAAGGACAAGATCAGCGCGCCATAGGCCGCCAACAGCGTGCCAGCGAGACCGGCAAATTGTGGGGCAAAATGGCCGATAGGTGGTGGTGCTAGGAACGGGATCAGACCCAGCACGCCGTAGACCAGAATGACGGCAGGCGTGCCGGAGGGCTCGGGGCCCCTCACCCTCGCGGCTCCACCGCGCGGGCCAGGGCTTGGAGCCGCGGCCGGACACGCAGGAAAAACCTGTAGAGCTGCTCAAGGCCCCACAGGATTGCCGGGATCCGCGCGACATGGCCTAATGTGCGCAAACCGGGGATCACCCGCCACATGGCGGCGAAAGCGGCCGCACCTGACAGCATCGGCCCGTCGATCTCTTGAGCATGAAACCGTGCGAGCAGGGCGGCACGATCCACCGGGCAGGTTTCCAGGCCACCGACCTCGACGAACGCGACGGCCCCCCGGCGATCCAACCGTCGCATCAACGCTATCTCGCGCCGGCAGAGCGGGCACGCACCGTCGAACCAAACGGTCACTTGAGGCGATGTAAGGGTCATTGGAGACATCAAGTACCGCGAGACCTCGTGCTAGTCGATGGGCCGGTCGTTTGAGCTTATTGCCCAGCCTTCGATTGGCTCACCATGGTCGCGAGCGCGACCTCGACCTCACGTTTGTATCGCGTCAGCGCGGCGCAGTTGGAGGCGCAGGCCTCGAGCTTCGCGGTCAGCCACGCCAATTGTTCTTGGGCCTTAGGGTCGTTCGCGCGTGCCATGGCGACTCCCAGGCCGGATCGAGCTTCGGGATCGGCGGGTGTGAGGCGGATGGCATTGGTGTAGCTCCGGCGCGCGCCGCTCCAGTCCTGCAGGCCGCTTTGGGACGCGCCCAGCAGTCGCCAAGCCTCAATGCGCTTGGGATCGGCGCGGACCACGATTGAGGCGAACCGGCGAGCGGTCTTGTAGTCGCGCGCAGTCAGCGCCTGAGTCGCCTTGTCGATGTTGAACTGAGTGGTCTCGCGGTGATTGGCCAGCAAAGCGTCGCCGCCGGCTTGCAGGTTTTCCATCTCAGACTGCTGTGCCCAGGCTGGGGCAGCGGAAGCCATGGCAAGAACGAATAGGGTCGTGACAGTCCGCGACATTCAATTTCTCCCGATGCCGCTACTGCGACGCCCCACGCGCCTCGATACGCACAATATCCACCAGCACATCGCCCCGCACCAGATGCAGCAGGTCGTAGCGGTCCAGCGTCGGGTCGATGTGGCCGGGTGCGAAGAGGATGCGCTCACCACGCCTTAGGGGTTGGCCATCGGGTCGCATCAGCAGGCCGTGTTCATCGCCGAAGAATCGGAACTGCGAAAGCGCAACCTTGGGCGTCAGAGGTTCGGGCGTCGGGCCATCGGTCGAAAACGCCTTGAGGCCGCCGTCCACGGTAACCCACTTGGGGTGGTTGTCGGTGATGACGGTGGTCGCGATGGTCAGGCTCTGTTCGAACGCACCATCCGGGTCGGACGTCAGGGCCTCACGATAATCACGGTCCATGAAGGCGAAGGAGCCGGGCTGAACTTCCGTCAGCACCCCCTGGGCGGCGTCGGCGGCGAAACTGCCGGTGCCACCACCGGTGACGAGGTCGAACGCGGCACCCGTAGCCCGGATCGCGGCCAGGATCGT
>JAYTWT010000399.1:0-2715 GCA_043743295.1 Alphaproteobacteria bacterium
ACGTGTTCCGCGGCATCAGCCAAACGAACGAAGACCCATCCGTGTTCGGCGGCATCGACGCCAGCCTGGGCATTGGCTACGCGGGCATCTGGGTCTCGAACGTCGACTTCGGTGCGGGCAACTCCACCAAGATCGAATATGACCTCTACGCGGGCGTCAAGCCGACCGCCGGTCCGGTGAACCTCGACATTGGGGTCATCTATTACGGCTACACCGACCAACCCAAGAACTCGAACGAGGACTATTGGGAGGGCAAGTTCGCCGCTTCGACAGCGGTTGGGCCGGCCACGATCGGCGCAGCCCTTTACTACTCGCCCGAGTTCTTCGGTAAGACCGGCAACGCCGCCTATTACGAAATCAACGGTTCGGTTCCGATTGGCGAGAGCAAGTTCTCCGTCAGCGGTGCCTTGGGCCATCAGCAAGTCAAAGGCCCGGCCGACTACACCACCTGGAACGTCGGCGTCGGCTATGCGCTTAGCGGCAACATCGGCTTTGATCTGCGCTACATCGACACCAGCGAGCACAAGCTCGGCAGCATCTACGACGGGCGTATCGTGGGTGGTATTAAGGTCTCCTGGTAACCACATCGTCAGGACATCTGCCGTCTAAGGAAAGCCGTCGCGGGTCCGCGGCGGCTTTTCCGTTGCGTCACCGCACTTTGGTTCTTAAACGCGACCGCTTTGGTCGAGCTACTCGGCAGAATTCGGCGAGTAGGCCAAAGTTTCACTGGCCGCCGATGATCCGAGGCCTATGGTTAGGAATCAGAGTGTGAGCGGAGTTCGATACATGGAGCGGATGGCCGTCAGGGCCCAGACCGTCCTGTTCGACATGATACTCGCCGCCGTGGCGTTTGCGCTGGCGTTCTTCGTAGCCCCCACGCAGCCGGAACTCGGGTTCGGCCAAGCTGGTGCGCTTTCCTTCGTCCAACTCTGTGGGCTCTACGCCTCCATTGCCGGCACTTTCACTTTGATATTCCGGCGTGAACTTTCACCCTGGCGATACGTTTCGATCCCGGACGCCCTGGTACTGGCGCGTTCAGCGCTGCTGACGGTCGGCGTTTTCCTCCTGGCCGTTTTCGTCCTGGACCGCGCTAAGGGCCTTCCCCGATCCACCTTGGTGATGGCGCCGATGTTCCAGATGGTTGTCTGCATGGGCATCCGGATCATACGGCGGGCGCTTCACGAGCATGCCCTGGAAAGCTTCTCGCCGCTCAAGACCATGACCGAGCGCATGACCCAGTCCCCGTCTCTGCTGTTGATCGGTCCACCGTCTCTAGCTGACACCTACCTGCGTGATGTTGCCCGCAGCCGCGACTACACCTATGCGCCGGTCGGGATCATCGGAACGGAACGGCGTGACGTCGGACAGCAGGTTCGCGGCGTATGCATTCTGGATGCCGTGGACCGGCTCGACGAGGCCCTTGCCGACCTTCGCCGATGGAACCGCTACCCCCGCGCCGTGCTGTTCCTAGAAGAGCCGGGCAAGCTGAAGGGTCTGACAGCCGACCTCCTGGGACGCCTCAAGAGCGATGGCGTGCGCCTGCTGCGGCTGCCTTCGATCGTCGAGCTCTCGCAGCATGACGGCCTTACCCTATTGCCAATGCGTGACATCAATATCGAGGAGCTTCTGGCCAGGGAGCCCATCGAACTGGATCGCCGTGCGGTAGGTGGTCTAATCCAGGGCCGCCGCATCCTGATCACCGGCGCTGGCGGCTCCATCGGCTCGGAGCTTTGTCGGCAGGTCGCCGCCTTCAACTGCGCGCGCCTGATCCTACTGGATAATTCCGAGACGGCGTTGTTCGAGATCGAGCGCGAAATGCGCGAAACCTTCCCAAATTTGGCAATCAAGGCCGCGCTCTGCGATGTGCGCTCTGCCGCCCTTACAACCTCCGTGTTCGAACGCGAGCGCCCGGACCTGGTGTTCCATGCCGCTGCGCTGAAGCACGTGTCCATGGTCGAACGCCATCCGACGGAAGGCATCCTTACCAATGTCATCGGCACCTGGAATGTTGCTGAGGCCTCTCGCGCCTGTGGTGCCGACCAGATGGTACTGATTTCGACCGACAAGGCCGTGGATCCAACCAACGTCATGGGGGCCACCAAGCGTCTGGCCGAAGCCGTGATCCAGGCCCAACAGACCACCAACGACGGCGGTCGCTTTTCCGCTGTCCGGTTCGGAAATGTCCTGGGTTCGTCAGGCTCCGTGGTGCCGATTTTCAAGTCTCAGATCGAGCGAGGTGGCCCCGTCACCGTCACCCATCCTGAGATGACCCGGTTCTTCATGACCATCCCCGAGGCTGCGCAGCTGGTGCTCCACGCCACAGCGACCTGTCACGAGGACGACCGTCGCGACTCGCGCCTCTTCCTGCTGGAGATGGGCGAGCCAGTCAGCATCATGGATCTTGCGCAGCAGATGATCGCGCTGTCCGGGCGCAAGAACGTCGACATCGAGATCACCGGCTTGCGTCCAGGTGAGAAGCTGACGGAAGCCCTGCTCGACGAGACTGAGCGCGCCCTACCCTGTGCGCCCAAGGTCATGGAGGTCGTCTCGAACTCCGCGCTGCGGGTGACGCAAGGCCACCTCACCGACCTGGCCGAGATTGTTCAGACAGGTGATATTGAAGCGGTACGTCGCGCCCTCTTCGACCTTGTATCCCAGGTGCGCGGCGAGAAGCCTGCAACGGCACCGACCTTGAGGGTTGTAGCCGGCGGTTAG
>JAYTWT010000400.1:0-5332 GCA_043743295.1 Alphaproteobacteria bacterium
GGATCGCGGCTACGACGCCGACTGGTTCCGCCAGGCCCTCGCCGACAGGGGCATCGCCCCCTGCATCCCCTCAAAGGTCAACCGCAAGGTCCCGATCCCTCACGACCAGACGCTCTACCGACAGCGCCACAAGATCGAGATCATGTTCGGACGCCTCAAGGATTGGCGACGCATCCACACCCGATACAACCGATGCGCACACACCTTCATGTCCGCCATCGCCATCGCCGCAACCGTCATCTTCTGGCTAGGGCCTCAATGAGTCCTGAGCCTAGAAGAACGTACCCAACGCGTTGATATGTGTTATATGAATAACACACATGACACGGAGGGTGCAGTGCGCGTCTCGACCGCAGACTTCATCAAGAATTACGGAACCCTCGCGGATCGCGCCTTGGCCGAGCCGGTGACGATCACAAAGAACGGGCGAGACCGGCTGGTGGTCGTGGCCGCCGCTGAGTACGAACGCCTCATGCGGCGCGACCGACGCGTTGTAATTGCCGAGGCGCTGTCCGACGAAGAATTGAACTTGATCGCTGCGGCAAGGGTGCCCGCAGAATATGATCACCTGGACGTCGAACTCAGGGACGCCGAACTCAGGGACGCCGAACTCAGTTCCTGGAAACCGTGACCTGGCCCGCACCGCTACCGGGCCTCGTCATCCGTTACGCCTACCTGTGGCAACGCGAAGCTGACGTAGGGCGTGACGAAGGCTCAAAGGACAGGCCATGCGCCATCATCGTGGCGCTCAGGTCCGAGGCGGGCAAGACCAGCGTCTACGCACTCCCGATCACCCATTCGCCGCCCGCAGACCCGCAGGACGCCATTGAGCTTCCCGCGGCAACCAAAGCACGTTTGGGCCTGGATGGTGATCGCTCGTGGATCGTCACCACTGAAGTGAACATCTTCTCATGGCCTGGCCCAGATCTGCGCCGCATTCCCGGCCAGGGTCCAGAAACCATTGCCTACGGCATGTTGCCGCCTGCGCTGTTGAACCTGGTCCGTGACCGCTTCCTGGCGCGCACTCGTGCAAGGAGGGCTGGCGCGGTTAAGCGGACAGAGTGAGTGGGGGTATGCTAAAGGCTACTGAGGAATTTACCGCGATGTCCTCGGAAAACCACCACCCAGCTCGTCATCCTCGGCTAAGTCGCGCAGCGACGCTGTGCCGGGGACCCATAGACGCAGGCGTTCGCCAGAAGCGGCTGGGCGCCGACGATGCGGACGCTCCGGCATGACCACCATGTGGGGCCGTGCCCGCGCCTTGGCCGCAAGGGTTTTCAACCACGAACCCACACGAAAAGACACGAAAGGGGCGGTGAGGATCGCGCTGCCTTACCCCCAATCCGCTTACTCCGGCGAAGGTCGAGGCCTAGGTCATAGGGCTCCGCCCTGCCACGGAATGACACGGAAGGGGCGAGCTGCGGGGCTGGGAATGGCGAGGCAAGGACCGAGACCTCAAGGAACGCTGCTCCTGTGGCAGGGTTTCTGATAAGATATTGATAAATAACGAAAAATAGTGCGTGTCCCTCCTTTCCTACGCAACCAAGCACGCGCGAGGCTGAGAACGCGAGGCTGGGAAAAAGTGCAGCCTCAATTCCACACTTGATATGCTGTCACCGTATCAAATCTTAAAATTTCGTCGTGAACGGAAAGGAGTCTGCGTCCCTCGTTTCGCGTAAGGGTCCCCCCTCGCGTCAGCATCTCAAAATTTGGCCGGTGGAACTCTCGCGCGCTCTCCCTATCTGTATCGGCAGGACGGAGGGTCAAAGGGCGTGACGAACAACAAATTCAGGACGGTAACAGAGCAGGACAGTCGGTCGGTAACGGTACGGCTTTGGCAATCTGAGGAGGGGCCGCAGGGTGAGTTCCACGGCCCAACGCTTTCGGGCGGCGGTCAGATCAGCATGGAGATTTCGCCTCCTGGTCCGGCTGCCGGTGCGCTAGGCGGCGCGATCCAACATGCCAACACGGTCAGGGCTGAAATCGTGGTGATGGACCCCGATGGGGTTTGGCAACGGGAGTGGGGCGAGTTGGCCTAGCACTACGCTAACGCTTCGCTTGCCCTCTCCATTCCTGTGCTTAAGGTTGGCGCACACTTAGTGGGGATGGGATGTCAGCGTTCAAACCCAGAAGGCTGGCGGCTGCTATACGCGCCATGGTGCGTATAGCTGGCTGCCTGCTCAGTGCAACCTCTGCCCAGGCTCAAGGCGGAAGAATGAATTTCAGCACCGACCCCGACACGTTTGAGAACCGCTTCTCTCGCGCTACATTCGATAACGGGAAGTATAAGATATATGCGGTCGGTGACATCACAGAAAATAGTGTTGTCGAGTTCATTGAGTTTGTGAAGTCGCACAAGATTGATACGGCTAAGGTCTATTTGAACTCGCCGGGCGGCTCATTGTTGGGAGGTCTTCGACTTGGGCAGGCGATCAGAGATTTAGGTTTCGATACCGAGATAGGGTCCAAGGGCGATACCTACGGCCACAATGCCCTTTCGATGTGCGCCAGCGCCTGCGCCTATTCCTTCGCTGGAGGCGTGAACAGGTTTTACGGCGTCAATGCCAAGCTCGGAATCCACCAATTCTATTCAGGTGAAGGCGCAGGCGGAAGCGTGCAACAAGGTCAGGTCGTAAGCGGGATCATCGTCTCGTATCTCGAAAGCATGGGCATCAATGCCTCGGCATTTGCCTTATCTACCCGAGCAGGTAGCGACGAAATGGTGTGGCTCACGGAAGAGGCGGCTAAGCGTCTTGGGTTTGTGAACGATGGAACATCAGTTACTACCGCCGAAATAAAGCTAGCCGGAATGACGCCATATCTGAAACTTGAGCAAGTGCGAATGAACGTCACCAGCCGCGTTCTATTGTTTTGTTCGGATAAGATCATTGGAGTTGCAGCCGGGGTTGTGACAACACCAGAGCTTTCGCGAGACAAAGCCGAAAGCGTGGTGCGCTCGTATCTCGAAATAGACCGTAAGGAGGTCGGCCCGGTTGCTGGTCCCAAGGGCGTGTCGGCTGACGGCAGCGTTTTGTGGGTCAGGAGGCAGCTAGATGCCGAAGGCACGCGCCGATTGATCGCAGCCCGCAGTCTCGATGCCTGGACCGAGAATGGTGGTGCTATGCGCTGGGGCGCGCAGATGGACGTGTCGCCGGTAAGCGCCCAGATCGGCAGCTTCGTCCACAACTGCACCCAGTAGGGTGGGCTATTCGGCCCTTTCCCCAGCGGGCCAAAACTATTACCTAGGCCTATCGCAACCGTTACATCCGACCTTGAAGAGGTTGATTTTTTTCAAATGGTTACGAGCGTCCCGGGAAAATCCCACCCTCTCCGCCAATTTCTGAACAGCGAACAGACGTCGAAGTACTTCACAGCGGATGCTGCGGGACGGGCGCGTTTTGGCCCCCTCGGCAAGGGCTTCGTCGGCGTCCAGGCCGCTAGCGGGCGCAAGTCGGGACGCAGACTCCATTCCGACGGAGTTCCTGGCGACGCGGTACCTATGACCACACCGCACGGCGGCTTCCCCGCCATCTCACCATACGATCCGCACCGGATAGCGCGCCATCGTGGCGTCGGCGGTCGCCAGGGGCAGGTCGAGGGTGATAGCGTGGGCGATGAGCATGCGGTCGATGGGGTCGCGGTGAATATCCGGCAGCGTCTGGGCGGCGGCCCGGCATTCCGCCGGAAAGTCGAGCAGGTGAAAGCCCATGACGTCACGCAGTTGATCCAAGTCGACCCCTTCGCCAAAGCGCCCGCGCATCAGCAGATCGACGTAGTCGTGCGCAGTCACGGCACTGACGAACAGGCGCGTTTGGGGATTCGGCAGCAGGTTGAGGAAGTCTGACCCAAGACGCCTGTCCCCGGTCGCGAACCAGACCAGGACGTGCGTATCAAGCAGCAGGTCCAAACTTCCTCCGGAACCGCACCAGCGGATCGTCGCGATCTGCCTTCAACGCCTCGACGCTGAGGTCCTGACCCGAAAACGCCGTCTGAAACGCGCCGACGCCGGCGGTACGCCGGGCGGCGACCCGTTCGGCGTCCAGCCGCCCCGCCTCGGCCAACGGCATTAGTTTCAGCACAGGCCGTCCGGCCTTTTGAAGGATGACCTCCTCACCCTCAAGCGCCCGGGTGACCAGTTCCGAGAGCCGCGTCTTGGCCTCGCCAATGTTGACGTTGATGGTCATGTCGCCAACGCTAGGTTGGTCATGGGTCTTGGTCAAGTCAGTTGGTCACACATGTGGGTAGCACACGATATGTCCGGTTTTCGTAGCAGACGATCTGTCCGGTTTGGCCGGAGCGGATCTGATGCATGCGAAGCTCGGCAACCCCCGGCCGGCCCTACATGCGGGCGAGTTCCTCGGCCATGATCGCCTGGACCAGGCGGACGCGGGGGCTGGATTCCAGTTCCTCATGGGTGACCAGCCAGATCGGCACCGGAATGGGCACCATGTCCGGCAAGAGACTGACCACGCCGGGCGTCCGCTCAGCCACTTCGCGCATCATCATGGTCACCCCCATGCCGCGTTTGACCATCTCCCAGGTCACAACTGCGGCCTCCGACACGATCCGCAAATCCTCGGTCGCGATCGGGATGCCGATCTCACGCAGGGCCGCGGAGAAGCGGGGGTCATCGAAGCCCATCAGGCCCGCCGTGGCCAGATCGGCAAGCGCCTTGGGCAGGCCGTTGCGGGTAACCCAATCCTCGGAGGCATAGAATCTGGCTTCGGTATTGCGAATATGCCGGACGACCAGGCCGGGTCGATCCCGACGGACATGACGTATGGCCATATCCGCTTCGCCACGATGTAGATCGCTGATCTCGTTGGAGGCGACGATCGAGATCGTGATCTGCGGAACTTCTGATCTGATGCGCGCCACGATCTCGGGAAGAACATAGGTCGCAAAGATATCGGTGGCCGAGATACAGACGCGCCCGCCGATCTCCTGCACGCGGCCGCTGGCGGCGAGAACCAGCATGTCCGCCGCCTCGCCCATGATGCGAATATGATCGAGCAGTTCGGTCCCGGTCTGGGTCAGCACCAACTTGCGGCCCCGGCGGTCGAACAGGGTCACACCCAGATCGGCCTCAAGCGCCACAATCTGCCGCGACAATGTGGGCTGGGTCAGGCCCAGCTGGCGCGCCGCGGCCGACAGGGATCCGGCAAGGGCGGTCGCGTGAAACGCGCGAATAAGGTTCCAGTCCATCGCCCTCATGCATGTGCGTATATCATAGCTGCGAATTTCGGCAATTCACTCGATTTGCGCATATGATATTTGGCGTCGCACAGGAGCACTCCAGCATGAGTACAGCGAGCGACGCGCGGTTCTGAGA
>JAYTWT010000401.1:0-2730 GCA_043743295.1 Alphaproteobacteria bacterium
CCGAGGCCGGACGCGCCGCCCGTGACAACGGCTGCAACGGATGAATTGAGTTCCATGGACGCTTGCCTCGCATTTGATGTGGCTAGAAAATTCAGCGAAAGCTTAGCGCTATGAGCGGCCGCAAAAAAGCGTCACCTGACGTCACCTTCGATCCGGCGGCGGTGATTTCGCCCGAACACGCCCTAGTGCCCTCGGTGATCGCGGTGAACGAACAGCGGGTGGCCAAAGGCTTTTGGCCCAAGATGCGCCGGGTGGTCGCCCAGGTGCCGTTCGCTAGAGAGGTGCTGGCGGTGTGGCACTGCGCCCGCGACGAGGAGACGCCCCTCGCCGCCAAGGGTATGATGCTGGCGGCGCTGGCCTATTTTGTCATGCCTGTTGATGTGATCCCCGATTTCATCGCGGGGCTCGGTTACACAGACGATGCAGCGGTGTTCGCGGCCCTGATGGCGGTGCTGGGGCGCAATTTGAGAGCCCGGCATCGGGCGGCGGCTGAGCAGGACATGGAGCGGTTGCGCGCGCCGGACTGAAAGCCGTTCAGGCCGTCCAGACCTCTCCGTCGCGGACTTCGACTGGCCAAGACGCAAGGTGCTGGCCTTGGCAGGGCCCCGCAACGCAGTGACCGTCCAGCCGGAATAGCGCCCCGTGGCCGGCGCAGAAGATGTGACGCGCGTCGCGTGTGAGATAGCGGTCGTCCATGGGTGCCAGCGGCCACCCGGCGTGCGGGCAGGAATCCACGAAACCTGTCGCCGCTTGGCCCTGGCGGATCACAAAGCCGGCGAACATCCGCGAGTCGTCGCGGAACCGGAAGCTCTTGCCGCCGGGGTCGGCGATCTCGCTCAAGGCGCAGAGCTTTACACCGGCGGGCGGCCGCGCTGGGTTGTCGGGTTCATAGCTGGCCAAGCGTGACCTTGAATGGCTTGATGTCGACGCGCGCCCACAGGCCAGCCAGCGTGTAGGGATCTTCCGCGTTGAACGCCTGGGCGGCGGCCAGATCGTCAGCCTCCAGGATCATCAGTGATCCGGCCATGTCTCCAGCATCATCCAGCAGCGGGCCGCCCAATTTCAGCATCGCGATGCGCTCGCGAGCATAG
This sequence comes from Alphaproteobacteria bacterium, assembly GCA_043743295.1. Classification (GTDB taxonomy): domain Bacteria; phylum Pseudomonadota; class Alphaproteobacteria; order Caulobacterales; family Caulobacteraceae; genus Phenylobacterium. The sequence continues at coordinate 1,092 of JAYTWT010000401.1, forward strand.
GTCAGGTGCGCCTCCCGCGCGGCCATGCGAACCGCCAACGCGTCCGGCTTGTCGACACAAAAGAGGGCGAATGTCGGCATCTAATACTCCTCTCGCAGGGGGCGGGACAACAGGTCCCGGATCGCGGTATCGACCTGGACCTCGCCGGCCAAGATCTGGGCAACGGCGTCGCAGATCGGGGTTTCTACCTGCAATTTGCGGGCGAGATCACGCACGGCGGGCGCAGAGGCTACGCCTTCGGCCACCGATAGCTTGCCTGCAAGCGCCTGCTCCAAGGTCTGACCTTGGCCCAAGTCCAAACCTACGCTCATGTTGCGCGACTGGGAGCTGGAACAGGTGAGCACCAGATCGCCGAGGCCACAGAGTCCCGCCACCGTCTCGGCTTTGCCGCCCAGACCCTCGGCAATGCGGGTCAATTCGGAGAAACCTCGTGTGATTAGCGCCGCGTGGGCTGACCGGCCCAGGCCTCGTCCCTCAACAATCCCACAGGCGATGGCCAAGACATTCTTGACGGCACCGCCCGCTTCCGCGCCGATCATGTCTGCCGTTAGATAGGGTCGGAATGCCGGGGTGGCGATGGCCTCCGCCAAGGCCCAGCCTAGGTCGTCATCCGGGCAGGCCAGGGTCACGGCGGTCGGCAGGCCGCGCGCGACTTCGCCGGCGAAGCTGGGTCCCGACAACACAGCAGGGCGCGCCTGCGGCACGGTCTCGGTCAGGATGTCGGTCATCAGTTTCAGCGAGCCCTGCTCGACGCCCTTCGAGCAAAGGAGGATCGGAAGTTGGTCCTGAGCGTGGGTTGCAAAGGCGATGAGCGTGGCGCGCATGTGCTGCGCGGGCGGCACCGCCAGGACGAGGTCGCAGGTTGCCAGATCGGCAAGATCGCCAGTGGCGCGGATAGCGGGGTCCAAAGCAATGCCCGGCAGGAACGCGGTGTTCTCGCGGCGTGCGTTGATGGTCTCGACCACCTGTGGCTCGCGAGCCCAGAGCGTAACCTCGCGGCCCGCGCGCGCGCAGACCAGGGCCAAGGCTGTGCCCCAAGCCCCGCCGCCGATGACCCCGGCACGGTTCACGCCTTGGCACCCTTACGGCCGGCGGCATGCATAGGGTGATCGCGCGCCGAGGCGACGTCCAGCGGCCAACGTGGGCGCGCCGCCGCGTCCAGCGGATCGGATATCCCCAGCGCTAGGCGCTCGGCACCGGCCAGGGCGATCATGGCCGCATTGTCGGTGCAGTAGGCCAACGGCGGGGCGGAGAAGCTGAACCCCCGAGCGTTCGCTGTGGCTTCGAGGCGAGCGCGGACGGCCCGATTGGCGGCGACGCCACCGGCGACCACGAAACGCTGGGCTAGGCCGGGATGGCGGGTCGCGTAGGCGGCCATCGCCCGGTCAGAGCGCTCGGCCAGCTGGTCTGCGATAGCGGCCTGGACGGAGGCTGCGAGTTCGCGGCGTTGGGAGTCTTGGGTGATCCCTTCGGCCAGCCGGGCGGCGGCGGTCTTCAGGCCTGAGAACGAGAAGTCGCAATCCTTCCGACCCAGCAGCATGCGCGGCAGGGTGAACACCGTCGGATCACCGCCCTCAGCCAAGGCTTCCAAGGCCGGGCCGCCGGGATAGGGCAGGCCCAGGGTCTTGGCGATCTTGTC
>JAYTWT010000402.1:0-15372 GCA_043743295.1 Alphaproteobacteria bacterium
ACGATTTAGCAAACCGTTGCCTTCAGCCACTCGGCCACGTCACCTCGTCGCGGATGGCGTGCGCCGCCGCGAAGAGCGCGGTTTCTAGCGGACGCGGGCTGTTCTGCCTAGCCAGTGAAGCGGACAGATTTCATCCCGCCGCAATCAGCCTTGGGCCAGCCACTGACGCGCTTGGCGCTGGGCCTCGGCGACGTCTTCTGAGGCCATCTCGCCGGACAGCTCTTTGCGGTAGACCTTGGCTTCCATCGAGCCGCGCAGCGCGGCAAGATTGAACAACATGTGGGCGGATACATAATCGAGCGGCGCACCGCCCTGGCCCGTGGAATACATCAGGCCCATTCGGAACAGTTCGTCGCCGCTGGCATCCAGGCTCGGCAACGGCAGGCCATCGGACTTCGCGTCGATGATCGCCAACATGGCTTTGGTCCTCGTAAGATCAGCGGGCCCGCTTCTGCGCGCCCTTCACACCAATCTCGAACCCCTATGAACCAGGGTTCAGTTGAACACATGGTTAAGAGCGCCGTTGTCTATTTGACAGAAATGCGGCGCAGTCCGTGCCTCAGAGCCCCAGCTTGGCCTTGAGTAGACTGTTGATCACCCCGGGGTTGGCCTTGCCTGCGGTCTGTTTCATCACCTGGCCAACGAACCAGCCGATAGCCTGGGGCTTTTCTTTCACCGCGCCGGCTTGATCAGGGTTGGCCGCGATGAGGGCGTCGATGATGGCTTCCAGTGCGCCGGTGTCGGAGACTTGGCGTAAGCCCGCCTGCTCCACCACTGCCGTCGCGCCGCCCTCGCCCGCCCACATGCGTTCGAAGACATCCTTGGCGATCTTGGAGGAGATCACGGCCTCTTCGATCAGTTGCACGAGTTCGGCGATCCCGGCGGGGGTGATCGGTGAGTCGGCAATATCTAGACCGCCAGCGGTCAGGCGGGCCGCAAGATCGTTGGTGACCCAGTTGGCCGTTAGCTTGGGATCGCGCCCCTTCACGGCAGCTTCGTAGAAGTCGGCGCGGGCCTGTTCGGTGATCAACACCTGGGCGTCATAGGCGGTCAGGCCGTACTGGCTCTGCAGTCGTGCCTTCTTGGCGTCCGGCAATTCCGGCAGGCTGGCCTCGATGGACTTTACCCAGGCGGGGTCCAGAATCAGCGGTAGCAGGTCGGGGTCGGGGAAATAGCGATAATCATGCGCTTCTTCCTTGGAGCGCATCGAGCGGGTCTCAACCTTGACCGGGTCAAACAGCCGGGTCTCCTGGTCGATCTTGCCCCCGTCTTCGAGGATTTCGATCTGGCGGCGAGCTTCGTATTCGATGGCCTGCTGGATGTAGCGGTAGGAGTTGACGTTCTTGATCTCGCACCGCGTTCCAAGGTGGGCAAAATCATCGGCTTCACGGAATTTCTCGTAGTCGCCGGGGCGGCAGACCGAGACATTCACGTCGGCGCGCAGGTTGCCCTTTTCCATGTCGCCGTCGCAGGCGCCGAGATAGACCAAGATCGTGCGCACCTTCTTCACGTAGGCCGCGGCCTCGGCGGAGGTGCGCATGTCGGGGCGTGAGACGATCTCCATCAGCGCCGTACCCGCCCGATTGAGATCCACATAGGTAGCGTTCGGGTCCTGATCGTGCAGGCTCTTGCCCGCGTCCTGTTCCAGGTGAAGGCGTTCGATGCGTACCGTGAAGGTCGAGCCGTCGTCGTGCTCGACGACCACCTCGCCGGCACCGACGATGGGGTCTTTGAACTGGCTGATCTGATAGCCCTGAGGCAGGTCGGGGTAGAAATAGTTCTTCCGGTCGAAGTGACTCTTCAGGTTGATCTGAGCCTTCAGGCCGAGGCCCGCCTTTACCGCTTGCTCGACGCAATAGCGGTTGATCACCGGCAACATGCCCGGCATGGCGGCATCAACCAGGCTGACTTGAGTGTTGGGCTCTGCACCCGCGCCGACGGCGGCGCCGGAGAACAGCTTGGCATTGGAGGCGACCTGGGCATGGATTTCCAGGCCGAGGACGATTTCCCAGGGCCCGGTGCGGCCTTGGATCTGCGGAGTGGTGGCGGCGTCGTTCATGTGGGGTTCAGTAGCTGGATGCGACTTGAATCGGAAGATGGCGCATAAGCCCTCTTGCGTAATTGCCCAAATTTGGACTCAAGGTGCGTCCACGTCTTAACGACGTTCAGAAGGGGAAAAGGAATACCCATGAAGACTCTCGCTCTCGTCGCCGCTCTGGCGCTCGGCACGCTCGCCGCTCCCGCGTTCGCGCAGGCTCCCGCTGCTGCTCCGGCCGCCGCCAAGTACTCGGTGGACACCACCCCGATCGGCGACCTGATCAAGAACCCGGAAGCCAAGGCCGCTCTGGAAAAGGCGCTGCCGGAAATCACCCAGTTCTATGACCAGATCGCAACCATGACCCTGGCCGCCGTCGCCCCGATGAGCCAAGGCGCTCTGGACGACGCCAAGCTGAAGGCCCTTCAGGTCGAACTCGACAAGATTAAGTAAGCTAGATTTCCCTCCCCTTCATGGGAAGGGACGACTTGCCGCAGGCAAGCGGGGTGGGGAAATCTAGGTCAAGCGCTGAGTTTGGTCTTGAGTTCCCCACCCGTCCGGCACTCCGCGACGTCCACCCTCCCCATGAAGGGCAGGGAAATTCAAATCACCACCACCGCTTGGGCTTGGCCCGGAAATCCGCAGCCTTCTCCAGAGCCGACCCCAGCGAGAACAACGTCCCCTCGTCCAGATTGCGGCCGATCAGCTGTAAGCCCAACGGCAACCCCCGCGCATCCACTCCCGCCGGAACGCTCATGCCCGGAAGGCCCGCCAGGTTCACCGTCACCGTGAAGATGTCATTGAGGTACATGGCCACCGGATCATCCGACTTCTCGCCGAGTGCGAAGGCGGCAGAGGGCGCGGTCGGTGTCAGGAGAGCATCGCAGGTCTGCCAGGCCTGATCGAAGTCGTCGGCGATTCGGCGGCGGACCTTCAGCGCCTTCAGATAATAGGCATCGTAATAGCCGGCCGAGAGCACATAGGCTCCGATCATGATCCGGCGCTTGACCTCTGCCCCGAACCCTTGGGCGCGGGTGTTTTCGTAAGTCTCGGTGAGGTTCGCGCCATCGACCCGCAGGCCGTAGCGCATGCCGTCGTAGCGGGCGAGGTTGGACGACGCCTCGGCAGGGGCGATGATGTAGTACGCGGGCAACGCGTATTTGGTGTGTGGCAACGACACCTCCACGATCTCGCAGCCCGCGTCCTTGAGCCAGGCGATCCCCTGCTCCCAAAGCGCGTCGATCTCTGGCGGCATGCCGTCGACGCGATACTCCTTGGGGATGCCGATCCGCAGGCCCTTGACCGACTTGCCGCAGAAGCTGGCGAAATCAGGCACTTGGACGTTGATGCTAGTGGAATCTTTGGGATCATGCCCGGCCATTGAACGGAGCAAGATCGCCGTATCCTCCACCGTGCGCGCCATCGGACCCGCCTGATCCAGCGACGAGGCGAACGCGACGATGCCCCAACGCGAGCAACGGCCCTAAGTGGGTTTGACGCCGACTGTGCCTGTGAAGGCGGCCGGTTGACGGATAGACCCGCCGGTGTCGGTGGCCGTCGCGCCCAAGCACAGTTCCGCCGCCACGGCCGAGGCCGAGCCGCCGGACGATCCGCCCGGCGTCAACGGCGTGTTGCCGCCTTCCGCACGCCAGGGGTTGACCACCGGCCCCCAGGCCGAGGTCTCGTTGGACGAGCCCATGGCGAACTCATCCATGTTGAGCTTGCCCAGCATCACCGCGCCGTCACGCCACAGGTTAGCGGTGACTGTGCTCTCATAGGTCGGCTTAAAGCCGCGTAGGATCATCGACCCCGCCGTCGATTCCACGCCCTCGGTGCAGAACAGGTCCTTGATGCCGAGCGGTGCACCGTCCAGCGGTCCCGCGTTACCCGCCGCCCGACGGGCATCCGAAGCGCGCGCCATCTCCAACGCCTTCTCCGGCGTTTTCACGACGAAAGCGTTGAGCGCGCTCGACGCTTCAACCGCCGCGATGTGCGCCTTGGTGATCTCCTCAGACGAAAATGCCTTGGTGGAGAGCCCGTCGAGGGCGGCCTTGAGCGTGAGCCCGGTCAGGTCGGACATTACTCAACCACCTTGGGAACGATAAAGAAATTGCGGTTGGTTTTCGGCGCATTGGCTAGGATGCGGGCCGGATCGCCACCCTCGGTGACCACGTCCTCGCGCATCGGCAAGGTCATCGCCACGGACGTGGTCATCGGCTCGACGCCGTCGGTATCGACCTCGGCCAACTGCTCAATCCAGCTAATGATGCCGTTGAGCTCGTGGGCCAACGACTCCAGCTTTTCCTCCGGCTCGGCAATGCGCGCGAGCCTTGCGACCTTGCGAACGGTCGCCACGTCGATGGCCATGATCCGGCTCCTGAAATGTCAGGGCCGTGGGTTAGCCGTGCCAGGGGTCGCTTTGCAAGCTATGGGTGGAAGATGCCGACGATGGACCTTGCTGAAATTCCGACGGCCCTGGCTCGGGGACTTCCCCTCGTCGGGCTGGACCTAGGTGAGAAGACCATCGGCGTTGCCGTGTCCGACACGACCTTGCGCATCGCCAGCCCGCTGGAGACCATCCGGCGGACAAAGTTCATGCTGGACGTGAATCGACTTTTCGAACTGATGAAGAGCCGTGGCGCGGGCGGCATCGTTATCGGACTGCCGGTCAATATGGACGGAACCGAGGGGGCCAGGTGTCAGTCCAGCCGGGCGTTCGCGCGAAACGTGCTGCGGCTAAAGGATATGCCCATTGCCTTCTGGGACGAACGCATGAGCTCGATGGCCATCAACCGGATGCTGATCGAAGAAGCCGACCTCAGCCGAGCCCGCCGCGCCGAGGTCGTCGACAAGGCCGCGGCCGCCTGGATCCTGCAGGGCGCCCTGGACCGGCTCAGGAACAGCTAGAGCCCGCTGGGGAACAGATCCACCTTGCCGATCACAACACCCTTCGATCGTAGGATCGCGTAGGCGGTTGAGAGGTGAAAGAAAATGTTGGTGGTCGCAAAGCCGGTGATCCACTGGCCGGATGGCAGGGTCGGCTCCATACTTGTGCCGAGGGTGACCGTTAGAGGGGCCTCGTCGCGCCCAGCGAACTGATCGGGCGTCAGAGCGGCGAGATAGGCCTTGGCGTCGGCGATGGCGGCCTGGAACTGGGCAACGCTACACTCGGCAGTCACTTCGGCTGGCAGCGGCAGGCCCGCCGCGCGCGCCGGCCACAGGCGGGTGAAGTTGGTCACCACCATCAACTGGAAGGCCAGCGGCGCCATGTCGTCGATCAGCCGCCACTCCAGCATCTGCGCCTCGCTCGCGCCGGTCGCGGTCGCGTGCTCGACGCCCTTGCCGAGAAGATGGGCGGCGGTGTCGAGCGCCTTGGAATACATACCCACGAAACTGAAAAGACTGACGGTCATTCACGCCCCCTGCCCGGCGCGAGTCGCCGCGTATGCCGTGGGATATGGCGCAGGTCGCTTGCCAGGCAAAGGGCGCACTTCCCTTCGTCGGCGCTGCGCTCTATGAGGGCGTTTTAATGAACGCCGCACCCCCCGGTCTGAATGAGGTCCTGCAGCGGACCTTCTCGTTTCCCAAAAAGCATTTCCTGTCCGCCACCGACCTTAATGAGGTCGAAGTCGCGAACTTGCTGGATCTGGCTGATGGGTTTGTCAGCCTCAATCGCCAGACGTCGAAGAAGCTGGACCTGCTCAAGGGCAGGACTCTGATGAATCTGTTCTTCGAAAACTCCACTCGCACCCAGAGTTCTTTTGAACTGGCAGGCAAGCGGCTGGGTGCCGACGTGGTCAATATGAGCCCGCGCTCTTCGGCGATGTCTAAGGGCGAAACCCTGATCGATACGGCGGTAACGCTGAACGCCATGCAGCCAGACCTTCTGGTGGTGCGCCACGCCTCATCCGGGGCCGCCAGCCTGTTGTCTCAGAAGGTGGGCTGTTCAGTGGTGAACGCGGGCGATGGCCAGCACGAGCACCCAACGCAGGCCTTACTGGACGCACTGTCCATGCGGCGTGCATTTGGCCGAATCGCGGGACTGAGCGTGGCGATTTGCGGTGATGTGCTGCATAGCCGCGTTGCGCGGTCGAACATCGCCATGCTCCAGATGCTGGGTGCCCACGTCCGGCTGGTCGGACCGCCGACCCTGATCCCGGTGGCCGCCGAGCGCTGGAATGTCGAAGTATTTCACGACATGCGTAAGGGTATCGCTGGCTGTGATGTAGTGATGATGCTGCGCCTGCAGCTGGAACGGATGGACGGGGTGATGGCCCCCTCCCCACGGGAATATTTCCGCTTCTATGGCCTGGACCGCGAGAAGCTGGCCCTGGCCGCCCCGGGTGTCCGGGTGATGCATCCCGGCCCAATGAACCGAGGCGTGGAGATCGACAGCGAGGTCGCCGACGACCTCAACGTCAGCCTGATCCAGGATCAGGTGGAGATGGGGGTCGCCGCCCGGATGGCGGTGCTAACCTCCCTGGCTGCACGGTTGGAGAACGACCGGTGACACTCTTTCGCCAAGGCTTCGGAAGGCTTAGCTTCGATCCTTCTAGGCTCCTGAAGGGAGCGAAGTAGGATGAGCCGCCCCATCGCCTATACAAACGCGCGACTGGTGGACCCCGCCACCGGATATGACGGGCCGGGTGCCGTGCTGGTCACCGAAGGCGTGATCGCTGATGTTGCCCACGCACCCAGCTTTGGATCGCTTTCTGGCGACATCGAGGTGGTGAACGCTAACGGCGCACTCCTGATCCCCGGCCTGATCGACATCCGGGTGAAGACTGGCGAACCGGGTGCTGAGCCCAAAGAGACGTTGAAATCTGCCGCCCTAGCCGCTGCGGCGGGCGGGGTAACGACTATCGTCGTACAGCCCGACACCTTGCCGGTGATGGACGAGCCGTCGGTCGTAGACTTCATCCTGCGCCGGGCGCGGGACATCGAACTGGTGAAGGTCTACCCCGCTGGCGCCGCGACTAAGGGAGGTTTGGGCCAGCGCATGGCCGAGATCGGTCTGATGCATGAGGCGGGCTGTCTCTATGTCACCGACGCAGATCGGCCGATTGTGGACTCCAAGGTGTTTCGGCGGGTGCTGAGTTATGCCAAGGCGTTCGGTGTGCCGGTGGCCCATCGGCCGGCAGATCCCTGGCTATCGGCGGGTGCGGCGGCCAGCGAAGGCGAATTCTCGGCGCGCATGGGCCTACCTGCTGTCCCCGCTATCGCTGAGCGGATCATGCTAGATCGCGACCTGGCGCTGGTGGAATTGACCGGCGCACAGTTGATCGTAGATCAGGTGACGACAGCAGGCGCGTTGGAGAGTCTCAAGCGCGGGATCGACCGGGGACTGCCCGTCACCGCTACGACGTCGATCAATCACCTGTCGTTCAACGAAATCGATATCGGCGACTACCGCACCTTCTGCAAACTGGACCCGCCTCTCCGGTCCGAGGATGATCGACAGGCCGTGATCGATGCGGTGGCGTCCGGGTTGATCCAGGTGATCGTCTCGGCGCACGCCCCAGCCCCCGCTGAGGACAAGCGGCTGCCCTATGACGAAGCGGCACCCGGAGCTATCGGCTTGCAGACCCTGTTGGCTGCCCTGCTGGCCTTCCATCACGAGGGGCGCATCCCGTTGATCGATCTGATTCGAGCGGTGACCTCGGCCCCCGCTGACCTCCTGGGCCTAGCTTCGGGGCGGCTGACAAGAGGCGCGCCCGCCGACTTGGTGCTCTGCGATCTCAATGCCCCGGTTATCATCCACGCCGACAAGCTGCTGTCGAAGTCTAAGAACTCGCCGTTCGACGGGCGCAGGCTGCAGGGCAAGGTACTGCGGACCGTGGTAGACGGGCGCACGGTGTTCGCTGGCTGATGCGCGCGCCGCTGCGGACTCGCCGATCTGGACTTGATCCGTCCTTAGTTCTTGTTTAGTTCCTGTCGCGTAACGAACGCGAGACGCTGCCTTGCTGCCTGCGCTAGGTTTGCCCAAACTCTGGGGAGCTTCCATGGTCAACGTCCACAGTTCGATCCTCATCGCGGGTGCCGTTTTGGGAGGGTACCTGCTGGGGTCTGTCCCGTTCGGCGTGATTGCGACGCGGCTAGGTGGTGCGGGCGATTTGCGTCAAATTGGGTCGGGTAATATTGGCGCGACCAATGTGCTGCGGACCGGGCGTCGCGACCTAGCGCTGATGACGCTGTTGGGTGATGGCGGCAAGGGGGCGGTAGCGGTCTTGCTGGCCTGGCTGGCTACCCGTGAGGGGACGGCTGAGCAACAGGCGGTGCTGACATCGCTGGCCGGCGGCGCTGCGTTCCTGGGCCACCTGTTTCCGGTGTGGCTGAAGTTCAAGGGCGGCAAGGGTGTTTCGACCTTTCTCGGAACCTTGCTGGCAGCGGCCTGGCCTGTGGGCCTGGCGGCGGCAGCCGCTTGGCTGATCGTCGCCTTTGTGTTCCGCTTCTCGTCGCTGGCGGCCCTCGTGGCCGTGGCCGTGGCGCCAGCGGTCGCCTTGCTATTGGGACGACCCAGCGCCATCGCGCTGCTCGCCTTGTTCATGGCGCTGTTGGTCTATGTGCGTCATTCGGAGAACATCCGACGCCTGCTGAAGGGCCAGGAACCGAAGATCGGGGCCAAGTCCTCGCCGACGGAAGGGCATAATGGCGGGCCGCCGCTACCGCCGGAGCTATATAAAAACGACGGGGCCCCGAACGCGTGATTGCAGCGCTCACTGACCTACAGCGGCGCGACTGGCTGCGGCTGGCACGGACGGAGAATGTCGGGGCAGTCACCTTTCGCGATCTGATTGGACGCTTCGGTGAGGCGTCGTTGGCGCTAGCCGCCCTGCCCGAGTTGGCCCGTAGCGGGGGGCGTGCGGCGTCGTTACGAATCCCATCAGAAGCTGAAGCGGAACAGGAGCTGGCGGCAGGCATTTCGCTAGGTGCGCTGCTGATCTGTTCCTGTGAAACGCAGTTCCCCTCAGCCCTGGCCGCGCTGGACCCTCCGCCGCCATTGCTCTGGGCGCGGGGCGGCCTGGAGCACCTCCACCGCCCCTGCATCGCGATCGTTGGCGCGCGGGTGGCCTCGGCAGCGGGCCAGCGGTTCGCACGGGGCTTGGCGGCCGAGCTGGGCCAAGCTGGTTTCGGGGTCGTATCCGGCATGGCGCGGGGGATCGACGGTGCGGCGCACGCGGGTGCCCTTCCCTACGGCACGGTCGCGGTCCTGGCGGGTGGCGTCGACGACATCTATCCGCCGGACCACCGCGAGCTCTATGGCGAGATCGTCGCGTCAGGCTGCGTGGTGTCCGAGCGCGAGCCGGGACGCACCGCCGTGGCCAAGGACTTTCCGCGCCGCAACCGCATCATCGCCGGTCTCTGCCGCGCCGTCGTTGTGGTGGAGGCGGAGATGCGCTCAGGCTCGCTGATCACTGCGCGGCTCGCCGCCGAGCAGGGCCGCGAAGTGCTTGCCGTCCCCGGCTCGCCGCTGGATCCTCGGGCCAAGGGAACCAATGACCTGATCCGCCAGGGCGCAGGTCTCTGTGAGGGTCTGGATGATGTGCTGCGCGCGCTAGAAGGTCTGCGCGGCTTCCAGGCCCCCGAACCTGCCGCCTACCGCGACGCACCCATCGAACCGGACGCTAAGCTGCGTGCACGACTGGCCGATCTGCTATCACCGACCCCAGTTTCCCGTGACGAATTGGTGCGGGCCGCCAAGGCGCCTGCGGCGGCGGTTTTCGCGGCCCTGATGGAATTGACGCTGGCCGGACGCGCCGAACTGTTGCCCGGCGGCATGGTCGTAAAGGTATGAGCCCCTTAAGGGGCTCGGCAAGTTGGGCTATTCCGCCCCGTTGACAGGGCCTATCGGTCGCCCCCACCTTCCGCGCTCTTTTGGATCAGACACACGCCCTATGAAGCTCGTCATCGTCGAGAGCCCCGCCAAGGCCAAGACCATCAACAAGTACCTCGGCTCGGACTACAAGGTCCTGGCCTCCTACGGCCATGTCCGCGACTTGCCGCCCAAGGACGGGTCTGTGCGACCCGACGAGGACTTCGACATGTCCTGGGAGGTCGACGCAAGGGCCTCCAAGCGCCTTGCCGAAATCGCCGAAGCGGCCAAGGGCGTCGACCGCCTTATCCTAGCTACCGACCCCGACCGCGAAGGCGAGGCCATTTCGTGGCACGTGCTGGAGGTGCTCAGCAAGAAGCGAGGCCTGAAGGATATCCCGGTCGAGCGGGTGGTATTCAACGCCATCACCAAAAACGCTGTGACCGAGGCGATGGCCAACCCGCGTCAGTTGGATATGGAACTGGTTGAGGCCTACTTGGCCCGCCGAGCCCTAGATTATCTGGTTGGCTTTACGCTCTCGCCGGTGTTGTGGCGCAAGCTGCCGGGCGCACGGTCCGCCGGACGCGTTCAATCAGTATCCCTGCGCCTGATTGTCGAGCGTGAACTGGAAATTGAGCGCTTCAAGACCCAAGAGTACTGGACAGTTGAAGCCGAGGTCACTGCCAACAGCGATCCATTCACCGCGCGGCTGGTGAAGTACAACGACAAGCGCCTGACCAAGTTCGACCTCGGCAACGAAGCCAGCGCCCTTGCCGCCCGCGAGGCCGTCAAGGCGGCGACCTTCACGATCAGCGCCTTGGAGCGCAAGCCCGGCCGCCGGTCCCCGCCTCCGCCGTTCACCACCTCGACCCTGCAGCAGGAGGCTTCCCGCAAGCTGGGCTTCAACGCCCAGCGCACGATGCAGACGGCCCAGAAGCTGTACGAGGGCATCGACCTGGGCGGCGAGACCGTGGGTCTAATCACCTACATGCGCACCGACGGCGTGCAGACCGCGCCTGAAGCTCTTGATGAGGCACGCCAGGTCATCGGCGCCATGTACGGCAAGGACTATGTGCCCGAGAAGGCGCGCATCTATTCCACCAAGGCCAAGAACGCCCAGGAGGCCCACGAGGCGATCCGGCCCACCAGCTTGGCCCGCAACCCCGGCAAACTGCGCTTAGAAGGCGATCTTGGACGGCTCTATGAGTTGATCTGGAAGCGGATGATCGCCTCACAGATGGAGAGTGCGCGGGTCGAAAAGACCACCATCGATATGGACAGCGCTGACGGCAAGACCGCTCTGCGCGCCACCGGACAGGTGATCACCTTCGACGGCTATCTCGCAGTTTACGAGGAAGGCCGCGACGATCCGGATGATGAAGAGGGCGGACGCCTGCCCCAGGTCTCGGAAGGCGCCGCCGCCCAGGTGCGCACCGCCAAAGCCGATCAGCACTTCACCGAACCCCCGCCGCGCTATTCCGAAGCCAGTCTGGTCAAGAAGATGGAGGAACTGGGCATCGGTCGGCCCTCCACCTACGCCTCGATCCTGACCGTCTTGCGCGACCGGGCCTATGTGCGCATGGAGAAGCAGCGGTTCGTGCCGGAGGATACTGGCCGCCTGCTGATCGCCTTCCTTGAGGAGTTCTTCGGGCGCTATCTGGAGTACGACTTCACCGCCTCGCTCGAAGAGCGGCTGGACCTGGTATCAGCGGGTGAATTGGACTGGAAGGTTTTGCTCAGAGAGTTCTGGGAAGCGTTCAACGCCAAGATCGGCGAGATGACCGAACTGCGGATGAGCGACGTGCTCACCGCGCTGGACCTGACCCTGGGCCCGCACCTGTTCCCCGACAACGCAGACGGCACCGATCCGCGCCTCTGCCCCACCTGTGGCACGGGCCGGATGGGCCTGAAGAGCAGCAAGTATGGCCCATTCCTTGGCTGCTCAAACTATCCCGAATGCCGCCACACCCGCCCATTCACCGTAACTGCGGACGGCGAAGAGGGCGCAAGCGGAGATCGCGAACTGGGTGTCGATCCCATCACCGGCGAGACGGTGTTCCTGAAAACTGGTCGTTTCGGCGTCTATGTGCAACTCGGCGAGGGTGAGAAACCCAAACGCTCCAGCCTGCCCAAGGGCTGGTCGGCACCAGACATGGACCTGGAGAAGGGCCTGCGGTTGTTGCGCCTACCACGCGAGGTTGGACTACATCCGGAGGATGGCAAGCCGATCCTGGCGGGCCTAGGTCGGTTCGGACCGTTCGTGCTGCACAACGGCACCTACGCCAACCTACCGACGGCGGACGAGGTGTTCGAAGTGGGCGTGAACCGCGCCGTCGACCTGATCGCCACCAAGCGGGCGGGCGGCAAACGCGGGGGCGAGGCCGCGGCGCTGAAGGAACTCGGCGCACACCCCACCGACGGTCAGCCGGTACGCGTTCTCTCTGGGCGATACGGGCCCTACATCAAGCATGGTACCACCAACGCCAACGTGCCCGCTGGGACCGATCCGCTAGAGGTGACGTTGGAGCAGGCCCTGGTGCTTATCGCAGAGCGCGCGGCCAAGGGCGGCGGCAAGAAGAAGCCGGTGCGCTCGGCCAAGGCGAAGGCAGCACCGAAGGCTGCGGCTGTGAAGAAGGCCCCTGCCAAGAAGAAGCCGGCGACGAAGAAAAAGGCCGCGCCGAAAGCCAAAAACTGATCGGAGCCGCCCATGCCCACCGCCCAGATCAATAGCCTCAACCTGTACTACGAGCGCGCTGGTGATGGCCCGCCGCTGTTGTTCATCTCCGGGACGGGTGGCGACCTGCGCAATCAGCCGAATGTCTTCGCCTCACCCTTGGCTAAAGCGTTCGACCTCGCGGCGTATGACCAGCGCGGCCTGGGGCGGACGGACAAGCCGGACGCGGCCTATACGATGGCCGAGTACGCAGATGACGCGGCGGGTCTGATCGCGCACCTGGGCTGGGACGAGGCGTTGGTCGTCGGCGTGTCGTTCGGTGGCATGGTGGCGCAGGAGCTGGCGCTGAGGCATCCGGGCAAGGTCCGCCGACTGGTACTTGCCTGCACCTCGCCCGGCGGCGCAGGTGGCGCTTCGTTTCCGTTTCATGAGATCGACCACCTCAAGGGCGAGGCGCGCGCCCGGCATATGATCCCGATCAGCGACACGCGGCGCGATGGGGTATGGGCCGCAGCCAATCCGAAAGATTACGAGACTTTCGTCGCCATGGCGGCGGCGGACCCTTTCGCTGCTGAGCCCGGCCGTGCGCGCGGCGCCTTTCGTCAGCTTGAGGCACGGGCTGCCCACGACACCTGGGACCGCCTGCCTGGGATCACCTGCCCGACCCTGATCGCCGCAGGCCGTTACGATGGCGTCGCCCTGCCCGCCACGCAGGAGAAGCTGGCTGCGCGCATCCCCGGCGCAGAATTGCAGTGGTTCGAGGGCGGGCACCTGTTCATGATCCAGGACCGTGCCGCGTATCCGGCGATCATTGGGTTTTTGAACGGGTAACTGTTACCTCCCCTCCCCCTTGCGGGGAGGGGTCGGGGGTGGGGGTGTGAACCTTTGAACTCGGAGTTGACACCCCCGCTCCCAACCCTCTCCCCGCAGAGGGGGAGAGGGCTTTCATAGGATCACGCCGCATTTTCTTTTCGGAAGTTGGTCCTAGCGCTGACGGGGATGCTAAGCAGCGCCAATGGCCCGACCCAAGACACCGAAGAAATCCAAAAAGCTCGTCAAGCCGCCGACCCGGCCGCCTCAGGGCTTGCCGGACCGCGAGACCCTATTGGCGTTCATCCGTGAGAACGGTGAGCCCAACAAGGCTGGGATCGCCAATGCGTTTGGTCTGAAGGGCGCGGATCGCAGGGCCTTGCGCGAAGTACTCCAGGCGCTGGAGGCCGAGGGTGCGCTAGGCAAGCGAGGCCGACGTGGGTTCGCTGAGGCCGGAGCCCTGCCCGATGTGGGCGTCGTCGATGTGGTCGAGAAAGACAATGACGGCGACCTGTTCGTGAAACTGGTGAAGGGCCAAGACGCGCCACTGGTTCTGCTGCTCCCCGGGAAGGACGGCACCGGCGGCGCGCCCGGAATGGGCGACCGGCTGCTGGTTCATTTTGATCGGCTGGAGACCGGTGAGTATCAGGCCAAGCTGATCAAACGGCTGGGCCAGAGCGCGCATCGCATTCTGGGCGTGGTTCGCAAGGTGCGCCGCGAGGTACGGGTCGAGCCGGTGGATCGGCGGTCCAAAGACAGTCTGTTGTTGCCGCCCGGTGAGAACGTGCAGGACGGTGATCTGGTGCTGGCCACGGTCGAAAGCCACGGTGGCCGGTTCGGACCCAAACACGGCAAACTCCTGGAGATCGTTGGGCGCGAGGACGAGCCCCGTGCCGCCTCGCTTATTGCCATTCACACCCACGGTATCCCTATGGGCTTCTCCGCCGCCGCGGAGGCCGAGGCCGAGGCTGCCGAACCGCCGACGCTCAAGGGTCGCGAGGACCTGCGCGACGTGCCGCTGATCACCATCGACCCGCCGGACGCCCGCGACCACGACGATGCCGTCTTTGCCCAACCGGATGACGACCCGACCAACTCCGGCGGCTGGATCTGCTGGGTCGCCATCGCCGACGTGGCCGCTTACGTCCGCCCCGGCTCAGAGTTGGACCGGGTCGCTCGTGACAAAGGCAACAGCGTCTACTTCCCGGACCGGGTGGAGCCGATGCTGCCCGAGCGGCTGTCCGCCGGCCTGTGCAGCTTGCGTGAAGGTGAGGCCCGCGCGTGCCTGGCGGTGCGGATGGTGTTTGGTGCAAATGGTCGCAAGAAGAGCCACACGTTTGTGCGCGGCCTGATGCGTTCTGCCGCCAAGCTGTCTTACGAGCAGGCCCAGGCGGCCATTGACGGCAATCCCGACGACAAGACCGGGCCGCTGCTGGACCGCGTTCTTAAGCCGCTGTGGGCCGCCTATGCCTGCATGAAAATCGGCCGCGACGCCCGCTCGCCCCTGGCCATCGAGAGCCTGGAGCGGAAGATCTCGATCAATCCCGAAGGCCAGATCGCCGCGATCACCGCGCGCCCAAGCCTGGAAGCCATGAAATTGATCGAAGAGTTCATGATCCAGGCTAACGTCTCGGCCGCCGAGACCCTGGAGCAGAAGAAGACCCCGCTCATCTACCGCATTCACGACACACCCAGCCAGGAGAAGGTGTTCGCCCTGGTGGACTTCCTGAGCACCCTGGACATCCCCTGGAGCAAGGGCGAGGCCCCGCGCACCGAGCGGTTCAACAAGCTGTTGGACGAGACCCGAGGCGGCCCGCACGCCGACATCGTCAATGAGGTGGTGCTGCGCAGCCAGATGCAGGCGGTCTATTCCACCGAAAACATCGGCCACTATGGCTTGAACCTCGCCAAGTACGGCCACTTTACCTCGCCGATCCGCCGCTATGCCGACCTGATCGTTCACAGGGGGCTGGTCAGGGCGCTGGGGCTTGGTGACGATGGTTTGTCCGACCGCGACATCGCCCAGATGAAGGGCACCGC
>JAYTWT010000403.1:0-3394 GCA_043743295.1 Alphaproteobacteria bacterium
CCGTACCCACCGAGCTTTTCGGTTCGGACCTGTCGGAACGCAGCCTGGAAAAAGCGCAGGCCGGACTCTACTCGCAATTCGAAGTCCAGCGAGGGCTCAGAGCGCGAGACCTAGTCCGCAACTTCGAGGCTCGAGGTGAGGCCTTCGTGCTATCGCCCCGGATTCGCCAAATGGTGCGTTGGCGCCGTATCAATCTGCTGGACGACCTCTCCCGGTTTGGACCCTTCGACCTTCTGCTTTGCCGAAACGTCCTGGGTTCCCTGGTTCCTGAAGCTCGGACTCGGGTCCTCGGATCATTGCGCCAGACGTTAGCACCCGGCGGGCGACTGGTGCTGGGCCCGAAGGACGACTGCGGTCCGCACCTTATGTCGATTGATCGCGGTCTGGGCCTCTACGCTGCTGCAGCCGATGCGGCAGACCGTGCTGCGGTGATGATTTAGGGCTTAAAGGTTTCCGGCGTTTGGAAAACCAAGCGTGCCGTCACGCCGCCGCGATCATTTCGATGAAGCTCTGCCTGGCCATGCAGTTGCTGAGCAAAGGCCGACATCAGCGTGCGCCCCACGCCGATAGCGCTAAACCCGGTTTCGTTTGCAGCGCCATCATCTGTGATCTCAAGTTCCGCTGACCCGTCCCTGACGCGGAAGGAGACCCCAAGGACGCCGCCACGATCAGCGAAGGCGTGCTTCTGGGCGTTGGTGATGGCTTCGACGGCGAAGAGCGCCAGGGGTGCCAGCCGATCCGGATCAATGACCAGCGGGTCAACTGAAAGCTCGGTACGCACTTCCAGTCCCTCAGCGCGGCCGCCGGACACCAACTGGGCGGTCAGTTCAACCAGGAAGGGTCTAAGATCGATCTGTCGGAGGTCTTCGCCCTGATAAAGCGTCCGGTATATCAGTGCCAAGGCCCCGATCCGTTGCCGGGTATCGCCAATCGCTGATCGCGCGCCAGGATCGGTAAGCGCGCGCTGCTGGATATTCAACAGACTGGTAATCACCTGGAGATTATTGCGCACCCGGTGATGGATTTCGCGCATTAGGGCGTCCTTTTGCGCAAGGCTTTCTCGCAGGGCGATGTCGCGCTTGCCGATAGCGTCCGCCATGTCTTCAAGGGTCTCTGCCAAATCGCGGATCTCAGGCGGCATCTGTTCTGCGCGGAGCGGACGAACACTGAAGCGGCCTCGACCGTAGATGATGGCGATGCGCCGAAGATAGGTGATCCAACGCACGACGATCCGGTCGGCGGCGAAGGACACCGCAAGTAGCGCCAGGGCAAACGTCAACAGTGGAAAGGCAATGCTGGTCAGTGGGTTGAGCCTGGCCCAAGACAGCAGTCCCGGCGACGGGGCGGACAACACCACATAGACTTCATCAGCAATTACGGGTGCCGCAGAAAAGACCCGGCTCTGGTCACCGCCATCGCGACCGTACCAGACCATAGGCCCTTTGGACTCGACCTGGGCGCGCCAGTTGGTCGGCATTCTGGGGAAGGCGTTGGCTTTGGTCGTGGAAATGAAGCCGCCGGATTTCTCGACTAGCCCGACCTCAGCGCCGCGAGGCAGGGATGGGTCTTCCAGGCTGGGCCGCAGGCTGGACAGCGCGATGACCGCGACTACGGCACCGTCGAACGTGCCCTGGGAGTCTACAGCCCGGACACCGGCCAGTACCGACGGTTCGAGCGCGTAGACCGGGCCGGTCTCGCGCGTGATGGCCACAGCGCCACCGAGCGCCAGTTGTCGAAACCACGGTCGGCCGCTTCGCGCCGCATCGGGCGGCACCGTGTGGGCGGAGCAGACCACGCGGCCCTCGCGGTCGAAGCGGATCAGATTGAGGTAGCCGGGAATTCGCTCGGCAACCTGTCCCAGGCGCTGGGCGCATTGGAAGCCGGTGGCACCGGGCGCCAAGGTCTGCAGTAAGACGTCCGCACCCTCCATCCGGGCGCGCGCGACGGCGGCGCTTCGCGTCGCGGCGAAGCCCAGATTTTGGCGCAAGGCCTGACCTTCCCGCTGAAACCCAATGGCCGCCTGCAAGGCACCAAGGATCAGGACAGGCAGGAGCGCCGCCGCCAGCGCTGCGGTCAGGCGGACACGAATGGTCTGCAGGCTTAGCCGTCGTACAGCGGGCATAGCGCGGCCATTGGGCTCTGTCGCGACCTCAGCGGGTGCCACTGAGGCGCGCCGCCTCTGCCAGGATGGACGGCATGGCTTGGGAGGCCGACCGTCCATCGCGATCATATGCGCCGGCGTCCAACATGGCTTGTAACGCCCGGCGCGCGCGGCTCACCCGGCTCTTCACGGTCCCCACGGCGCATCCGCAAATGTGTGCGGCTTCTTCGTAAGCGAACCCTCCGGCACCCACTAAGATCAAAGCCTCGCGCTGTTCCGTCGGTAGCATCGCCAGGCCCAATCTAACTTCGTCCAAAGCCAGCGGGGCGCTCGGATCGTCGATCGCCAGCAGGGTTCGCTCGGCTGTCTCCTGATCGAGTTCGGTTTGTCGCCAGCCTCGGCGCTTGTCTGAATAGAACTGATTGCGCAGGATCATGAAGGCCCAGGCCTTCATATTGGTGCCCATTTCGAAACTGTTGCGAGCGCTCCACGCCTTGATCATGGCGTCTTGGGCCAGATCGTCCGCCGCCGCCGGATTTCTGCAGAGGGAACGGGCAAAGGCGCGGAGTTGGGGAATGAGCCTGACCAATTCCACTTTAAATTGTTCATCATCGACCGGCGAACGCGACGCGGCTTGGTGGGCGGGCGGTGTTTGGTCCGTCATCAGGACCCGGCCTCTTGATCATCGTCTCCACGACTATCGGCGCGGCGTAGAATTTCCAGGAACTCGTCTGGGACGTCTTCGTTCACCACCTCGTCGAAGATTTGACGCAGGCGCTGACCAATGGCCTCCTGACGCAGACGGGCCTCGTCCGGAGCGACCGGAGGCCTTCGAAGCTCGGGCGTGGCCCGCTGGCCCATCATGTCGCCGATCCTGTGTTGACGCGGAGTGCCCCGGGAATCTTGTCCGTCGTTGCTGCTCAACGCCCAAGTCCTGCGATAGTTCCCAACAGACCACACTCAGTCTGGCGCTCTGAGCCTCTATAGGGGCAATTGGGCGGGGAACCGAATGCCTGTTCATCGGTTTTCAAAGGTGTGGAGGTGGCTGCGTTCCCCGACGCAAGGCTGGACCCGACCCGCCTGCTGCCTCCACACCCTCCGAATGACAGCAGTTGCACAAGCTACCTGGCGCTGGCCCGTCGGGCTGTGAGACTACTTAGACTTGGTGTTCTGTCCGGCGAGGAAGGCGGTGACGACGGCACTGATCACGGCGGGGTTTCGCACCAGCACGACGCCGACTGCGGCCGCCGCACCCAGCGCGATAAGAGGCCGATCCTTAGCCAGCTGCACGAA
>JAYTWT010000404.1:0-8550 GCA_043743295.1 Alphaproteobacteria bacterium
AACACCCACTTTGCGGACGTCATGTATTGCTCTTGCGTTGCGCGACCAATCGGGGACCGCTTGCGGTCACTTCCCAGTTCCCTTCAAGATTGAAGGCCGCGATCAAGACGTCTCGCGAAAGCGCCTGGGTCGCTGGGCCTTCTGCGATGACCCTTCCGCTCGACAACACAACGACGCGGTCGCAGAATCGGGCTGCAAGGTTCAGATCGTGCAAGGTCAGGAGAACGCCGGCACCGCGTGTAGCCTCGTCGCGAAAGAGGTCCAGGGCTAAGAGTTGGGCGTCGGGATCTAGCCCAGCGATAGGCTCATCCGCCACCAACAGCGGCGCCTCGGTCGCCAGCAGCCGCGCCAGAAGCACCCGCGCCCGCTCTCCGCCCGAGAGGTCCAGCACACCTCGATCCTCGCAGTTCGCCATGCCCACTCTGGCGAGCGCCCGGGAGGCTGCGGCGCGGGCGGCGGCGGGCGGCAGCTTAAACGCGCCGAGGCTGGCTATCCGTCCGGCGGTCATGTTCCAACCGATGTGGCGCTCTTGCGGCAGATAGGCCGCCCGTTCCGCGCGCTGAGCGTCGTTTAGGCTACGGACATCGCTACCGGCGAGTTCGGCCATGCCGGACTGGAGTGGCACCAGGCCCAGAGCAGCGCGTAGCAGAGTGGTCTTGCCGGCGCCGTTCGCGCCCACCACACCCACGACTTCGCCGGATGAGACCGCGAGGTCAGCGGCGTCCAATACGAGGCGTCCATCGCGGTGAACACAGGCCTGGACGAGCGAAAGCGCGCTCATCCGCGCCAACTCCGCGCGGCGCGCCAGGCAATCAGCGCGAACAGTGGCGCGCCGAACAGAGCGGTGACGACGCCCAGCTTCAATTCCAGGTCCGTCGGGATGATACGCGCTGTGATATCCGCCGCCGCCAACAGGACCGCGCCGGCTAGTGCTGAAGGCAGCAAGATCTTGGATGGATCAGCGCCCGACCCGGCTCGCACTAGGTGGGGCGCAGCGAGGCCGACGAATCCGACGATCCCGGCGACCGCAACCGAGGCCCCGGTGAGCAGTGACGCGCCAGCCACCGCGGCGGCACGAAGTCGCGTCATCGGCAGGCCCGAAAGCGCGGCGGCGTCTTCGCCTAGGGTCAGCATCACAAGGCCCCGCGCGGCATAGAGGCAGAGCAGCACGCCGGCACTCATGGCCGGGAGTTGGCGGATCAAATCATCCCAGTCCCGATTCGCTACGGACCCCAGCAGCCACGAAAACACTTCTGCCAAAGTCACCGGCGACGGTGCCATATTGAACACCAGCGAGGTCAAGGCGCCAAGGAAGGCCGAAAGCGCCACGCCGAACAGGATGAGGGTCTCCGGTTCACGAAACCGCGAGGCAATGCCGGTCAAAAGCAGGCCGACCAACACCGCGGCTCCCAGGGCTGCGCCTTCGATGGCCCCGGGCGTGCCTGAGAGGCCTAGCGAGATGGCCACAGCGGCACCCAGCCCGGCGCCCCCGGAAACGCCGAGTACCCCGGGGTCGGCCAGGGGATTACGCAGCAGGCCCTGCATAACCGCACCGGCAAGACCGAGGGCTCCGCCGACCACCAGCGCGGCCACGGTTCGGGGCAAACGGATGTCGAACAGGATCGCATGCGGCCCAGAGGCTGGATCCCCGAACGCCTCCGCCAGTTGGTCGGTGGTCAGGCTCGTCTCGCCCAGCAGCAGCCCCAAAGCCAGCAACACCAGCACCAGCAACACCAGCAGAAGGTTCAAAGTCCATGGCCTCATCGCGGGGCCCTGGCAGCTAGGAGTTCGACGGCCTCCGCCGCGCTCCAGTTGGGGCAGCCCAAGGTCGAGCCCGGCAAGCTGGCCACGCCCCGCTCGCGCGCCACCCGTTGCAGGAGCCGATGACGCCCCTGCCCCCAGCTGTCGCCCGCAAGTTGGAAGGTATCGAAGAAGCCCAATACCGCCACGCGAGGCGGCGAAAGCGCCAAGGCCTCAAGCGAGATGGTCTGAAAGCCGGGCCGAGTCTCAGCGTTGGTCATACCCGCGCTGCGCAGAATGGTGTCGATCAAGGTCCCCGGACCAGAGGTCGCACCGCCCGGGGTCATGTAGAGCGCGCGTGCGCCGCGCCAAGCTCCAGCGGCACGGGACAGGCGCTGGTCCATATTGGCGATCAATACCTCCCCAGATTTGCGGCGATCCAAGGCGCGAGCAACTTGCCGAATGTTCGCGCGCACGCCAGCAAAGTCCTTGGCCTCCGTTAGGTTGACAACCTGAACGCCGCGCTGAGTGAGCGCCTCGATCAGACGCGGTTCACCGCCCCAATAGCGGACCACCACCTGCGGGTGGACAGCCAGGGCCGACTCCAAACCGACACGGCGCGTAGGCAAGCCGACGGCCAAGGCCCGCAGTCGGGAGTCGGCATCATCCGCACGGGTTGAAAGACCGACGATGGCCTCACGAGGGCTGAGCGCTAGCACAAACTGGTCGGCGCATTGATCCAGCGACAGCACCGCCGGCGCGGCTGCCGCCGCCATCGGCACCAGGACGGCGGCTAGGGTCGCGATCAGTCGATGACCAAGCCGTGAAGGAGACCATCCAGCGTCACCCGCATGAGCTCGCTCCGATCGGCCCAGTCGAAGGTAGGTCTGCTGATGGCCAGCGCCACGACGCCATGACAGGCCATCCAGAGCGCCTGGCCCGCGGCGTCCGCGCCAACCGCGCGCAAGCGTCCGTTCGCCGACACCTCGCGCACCACACTGGAAAAGGTCTCGTAGCATTGTCGGCTCAAATCCGCCGTGCGCTCTGGCATGGGAGCCGTCGTTACCGGACCCCGCTGGCAATAGACAAGTTGATAGGCGTTCGGATGGTCGAATCCCCAGGCCATATAGGCCTCCAGCATCATGCGTAGGCGCACCACAGGATCGAGGGGGCGACGCGAAATCTCGCTGTTGGACGCTAGCAATTGTTGGAAAGCGCCCTCGGTAATCTCATGCAGGATGCAACCCTTATCGGGGAAGTGCATGTAGAGCGCGGTCGATGAGACGCCCACCTCCTCGGCGATCCTGCGGATGGTGGCACCGTCATAGCCTTCGGCCACAAAGATGCGTTCGGCGGCCTCCAGGATTTCAGCTCGGCGCAGGTGGCCGTCGCCTTTCGCCTTCCGCAGGGTCTTGCGCGTCGCCGTCGCCATTGCGTCCATGACGTCTCCCCTGAAACTCTCACAGGCACCGGACCCCAATTCCGCAAGTGTGACAAGTCTTTGTCGGTGGGCTTTACCTCGGCGCGTCATTGCGCCTAATCCGGGGGCATGAGCGCGCCCGCCCTTGATCCAATCCCGCAGGTGATGCGCACGACCGGCTGGGCGGACTATGCGCTGCTGGATAGCGGCGGTGGTCGCAAGCTGGAACGCTATGGCCCCTATCGCGTGGTGCGACCCGAACCGCAGTGCCTTTGGCAGCCCCGACTCGCCGCCGCCGAATGGGACAGCGCCGACGCGGTGTTCGACCCCTCCGACGAAGAGGACGCTGGCCGCTGGCGGTTCAACGGTAAGCCGGAACAGGTCTGGCCGCTGGCCTGGGGCGAAGCGCGGTTCCACGGACGGTTCACGGCGTTCCGGCACCTCGCTTTTTTCCCAGAGCAGGCGGCGAACTGGGTATGGCTGGACCAACAGGTCCGATCTGCGGGAGATCAGCCCAAGGTGCTGAACCTGTTTGGCTATACGGGCGTCGCCAGTTTGGTGATGGCCGCAGCGGGGGCAGCCGTGACGCACGTGGATGCGTCGAAGAAGGCCGTGGGCTGGGCGCGCGAGAACGCAGCGCTGTCGGGGTTGAATGACCGACCGATCCGTTGGATCACCGAGGATGCCCGCAAGTACGTTCAGCGCGAGGTGCGGCGCGGCTCACAGTATGAGGGGATCATCCTTGATCCGCCGAAGTATGGGCGCGGCCCCGACGGCGAGGTCTGGCGACTATTTGAGAATTTACCTGAGATGGCTGGGCTATGTGCTGAACTTCTTTCAGAGAATGCCAAATTCCTTGTGTTGAACGCTTACGCCGAACGGATCTCCGGGGCTGCCTTAGCTGGGTTGCTAGCCGAAAAGCTGGGTGGGCGCGGCGGGCGCATCGAGTGGGGGGAGTTGGCCCTGGAAGAGCAGCGCGGCGATAGGGCTGTCGGCATGAGCTTCTTCGCCCGGTGGTCGGCATGACGATGCGCATGGTCACGTCCCTGACCAACCCGACCGTCAAGGCCGTGCGCGCCCTGCACATGCGCAAGGAGCGCGACGAGACCGGCCTGTTCGTGGCTGAAGGCCTCAAGACGGTGATCGAGGGTGTCGAGACCGGCCACGCGCCCAAGATCTTGATGTACGGCCAAGGCGCGGCGGACCATCCGCTGTTACAGAACGCGGTCCGCGCCACCCAGCAGGCGCGGGGTGAGGTGATCGAGGTCACCCAGGACATCCTGGCTAAGGTGTCGCGAAGGGACAATCCGCAGGCTGTGGTCGGCGTCTTCCCTCAGGTGTTCCGGCCCCTGGGCGAGGTGGTGTCCGGCACGGCCCAGTGCGTCGTCGCCCTGCACCGGGTCCGCGATCCCGGAAATCTGGGTACCATCATCCGCACCGCCGACGCCGCCGGCTGTGGCGGCGTGATCCTGGTGGGCGAATGCTGCGATGCCTATTCGGTGGAGGCGGTCCGGGCGACCATGGGCTCGATCTTCGCCGTACCGCTGACCCAGGCCAGCGAGGCCGAGTTTGCCGCGTGGCGGGCGAGTTGGGCCGGCTCGGTGATCGGGACCTTGCTCTCGGCAGACATGGATCACCGCGAGGCGGCCTACACCAAACCCGCCCTGGTGCTGATGGGCAACGAACAACAGGGCCTGACGCCTGAGATGGCGGCGCTCTGCGATCTGAACGTCAAGATTCCCATGCGCGGGCGGGCCGACAGTCTGAACCTGTCGGTGGCGACGGGGGTGATGATCTATGCGGCGACGGGGTGAGGCACGGGCGGCGCCCCAGCAAATTTCCCGATTGCCTTTCCCCATCCCGTCCCCTCTCCTATTGATCGGGTGAAGCGTGGGGGCGCGGATGGCAGACAACGCAACGGTAGCCGCGGCACCACCGGGGCGACGCTCGGTCCTCGCATGGTGCGGGCTGATGCTGCTGATCCTGGCGTTTGCCTCGCCCTATGAAGGGCTGATCGGACTACCGATCACCTTCTTCCTGAAGAACAAACTGCACCTGACGGCCAATGAGGTCGCTCAGTTCAACGTCATCGCCGCGATCCCGCTGTTCCTGGGCTTCGTGCCCGGCATGATCCGTGATCGCTGGAATCCGTTCGGCGCCGGCGACCGTGGCCTGTTGATGATCTTCGGCGTGGCGACCGCTGGCCTCTACGGCGCAATCACCTTCGTCAATCCGACCTATGGCGTGTTGCTGGTCGCGGTCTTGGGCGTCACCGCCACGATCCAAGTGGCCTGGGCCGCCGCACGCGGGATGACCGCTGACATCGGCCAGCAAAACGCCATGGCCGGTCAGGTCAGCATGGTGATGAATCTAGCCGCAGTCGGTCCCAATTTGCTGGCGTTCCTGTTGGGCGGCCTGCTGAGCAGTTGGCTAGAGGGAAGTTCCGCGACTACCGCGGCGCGGGTGCTGTTCCTGATCGGAGCGGCCTTGATGGCCCTGATCGCGCTGATCGGGGCGTTTGGCCCAAGACGGGTGTTCAACTTCGCGCCCAGGATGCCGACGACGCAGAACCTGTCGGCGGAGATCGGCCGGATCTTACGTCACAGGCCGATTTATCCAGCTCTGATGATCTATCTGATGTGGCAGTTCGCCCCCGCCGGTGGCGTGGCGCTGCAGTTCCACATGTCCAACGCGCTGAAGGCGAGCGATGCCCAGGTCGGCCAATTCTACGCGATCTTCCTGCTGGGCTTTGTGCCGACCCTCATCGCTTATGGCTGGCTTTGCCAGCGGGTGAAGCTGCGTACGCTCCTTTGGTGGGGTGCAGTCGCCGCCGTCCTGCAGTGGGTGCCGATCTTGTTCGCCCACACGACCGCGCAGGCCCTGCTGGCAGCGATCCCGGTTGGACTGATGGGCGGCATAGGACAAGCCGCCTTTGTCGATCTGGCGATACGGTCCTGTCCCAAGGGGCTACAGGGCACAATGGCCCAGATGCTGGTGGCCGCCTACTGGGTGTCTTATCGCGGCGGTGACCTCTGGGGCGCTTATATCTATGATCACCAGGGCGGTTTTCAGATGGCAGTGTACGCCACCGTGGCCGTCTATGCCGCGATCCTGCCGATGCTGCTGCTGGTCCCCAAACACCTGACTGCGACCACGGATGGCGAAGCCATCCCAGACTTGCGGTGAGATTCAGACGTAAGCATCCGTCTGCTACGATCCACTAGGTACCGCGCGGCTTTGCCCTTGCCGTTGGCGACGCCGTAGCGGGGTCCTCAGGCCAGACATGTCTCGGATAGCGGCCGCGCATATCGGAGCGAACGTCCTTCCACGAGCCTTTCCAGAAGCCCGGAAGGTCATTGGTTGTCTGGATCGGTTTGTGGCCCGGCGAGAGCAATGAGAAGGTCAAGGGTACCCCTGCGACCTTGGGATGGTCAGCGATGCCAAAACACTCCTGCACCCGCACGTCCACGCGAGGGCCGGCTTCGGCGACGTAGTCGATGGCAAAGCTGTTGCCGGTGGGGGCGGTCCAGCGGGCGGGGGCCTGGGCGTCCACGCGGCGTTGCAAGTCCCACGATATCAAAGTGCGCAGGGCGGCGTCCAAAGCGTCGGGCCGAAGCGCGGCCAAGGATCGGACCCCGCTGAGCAGAGGCACCAGCCAAGCGTCGAGGGTTCCGGCGAGCGTCGCGTCAGAAAGATCGGGCCAATCGGCGTCCTGATGACGCAAAAAGCCGGTGCGTTCGCGCAGACTCTGAGTGGACGCACCCCAAGGCAGGGTCGCCACGCCCTCTTGGAGGACACGGTTTGCCAGCGCACGGGCGATCAGCGCGGGATCGGGCTTGTCATCCGTATCCTCGCGGATCGTCAGACGGCCCAATCGGGTCAGACGTTTGGCGCGAAGGTGCCCGCCGCCGCTCTCCTCCAGACGTTCCTCGATCTCGAACTGATCCTGGAAGGCGATGAGCTCGGCAGGGTCTAATGGTGCCGCCAGCAGGATTCGATCCCGCCGTTCGCCTCCGCCCAATTCGGCGATCGCCAACCAAGGTTCCCGAGCCAAGGCATCAGTGGATTCAACAAACGCGCCGCGCCCGGTGACCAGCTGAAACTCGCCCTGCCCGCCCCGCGCCTTGGCGATCCGTTCTGGGTAGGCGAAGGCCAGCAGGAGGCCGTCGGAGAGGGGGTCGGCTTCGCCGTCGAGGTTGGCCAATCCAGCCCACCGCCCCGCCAGCGCCCTGGCGTCGCGGGCGCGGGGGGATCGGTCACGCTCGAAGCTCTCCAGGCGGTGGCGCAGATCGGCGTCTCGACCGCCTAGACCGCGTTCGGTGATCACGGCGGCGATGTGGGCGGCGCGCAGGGCTTGGCCGGTGTCGGCGGCCTTCAGCACCATATGCGCCAGCCGGGGCGGCAGCGGCATGGCAGACAGCGCCTTGCCGTGTGCAGTTAGTATGCCGTGGTCGTCCAGCGCTTCGAGGCGACCCAACAGCGCCCGCGCCTCAGCGAAGGCGGCAGCGGGCGGCGGGTTGAGGAACGCGAGGTCACTCGCATCTTTCGCGCCCCATCGCGCTAAATCCAGGGCCAATCCCGACAGGTCGGCATCGAGGATCTCTGGGTCCGCATAGGCCTGTAGCGCACGGGTCTCGGCCTCGTCCCAGAGGCGATAGCAGACGCCCGGCTCGGTGCGCCCAGCCCGGCCTCGGCGCTGGTCCGCGGCGGCGCGGCTGACGCGGACGGTGGCGAGGCGGGTCAAGCCGGTAGCCGGATCGAAACGCGGTACCCGCGCGACCCCGGCGTCGATCACAACGCGAACGCCCTGGATGGTCAGGCTGGTCTCGGCGATAGAGGTTGCCAGCACGACCTTGCGGACGCCGGGCGATGCGGACTGGATGGCGCGGTCCTGCTCGCGCGGATCTAAGGCGCCGAACAACGGCGCAATCTCGACATTGGGACGGCTACGCTCGCGTAGGCGCGAGGCTGTTCGCAGAATTTCCCCCTGCCCTGGCAAAAAGACCAGCAGGCTCCCGGTATCCTGCGCCAGCGCGCGCTCGACCGCCCGGACCACTTGGTCCTCAAGGCGCAGGCCGTCGTTTCGGCCAAGATACCGAGTCTCGACCGGATACATCCGCCCTTGGCTCTCGACGACCGGCGCATGGCCAAGCAGCCGCGCCACCGCCGCGCCGTCCAAGGTCGCGGACATCACCAGCAGACGCAGGTCCTCACGAAGTAAACTTTGGCTATCGCGCGCCAGGGCCAATCCCAAGTCAGCGTCCAGGCTGCGCTCATGGAACTCGTCGAAGATCACGCAGGCGACGCCAACCAGTTCGGGATCCGCCTGGATCATGCGGGTGAATACGCCCTCCGTGACCACCTCGATACGGGTCGCGGCCGAGACCTTG
>JAYTWT010000405.1:0-8169 GCA_043743295.1 Alphaproteobacteria bacterium
TCCACGGCAACCCCGAACCCCCAGAGAACCCCGGTGAGGCTGTCCGGCACCCCCTGCTGCTTCCAGGTCAGTGTCGAGAAGCCATAATAGAAGGCATGCGCGGACTGAATCAGCCCGCACGACAACACTGCGGTCATGAACGCTCGATCCCGCAGCAGGACGCCAAGGCCGGCGAACCGATCCGCCTTCGTGGGAACTTCGCCGTCTTCGTGAACCGGGTCGTCCGGCAGGATGAACCGCGCGGCCACGGCCATCAAGCTCGCCGCCGCTGTGATCCAGACCAGCACCAGATCGGGTGAGCCCCAGGTCAGGATCGCGCCCAGGCCCACATTCGCGACAATGAATGCCACCGAGCCCATGCCGCGCGGCCAACCGAAATTGAACCCCTCGATCCGCGCGCGCTTCAGCGCGATGACGTCGGTTAGGGGCGGTAGCGCGGAAAACGCTGTGGACGCGGCGAACCAGATCACCGCCCAGCCTGCGAACCCCATCGGCAAGACCATCGCGGCGTAGCCGATTGCCACGATCAGGCTGAGCAGCAGCAAAGCGGTGCGCCTGAGGCGAAAACTATCCGCCCAGACCGCCAGCAGTGGCGCGGTGAGGGCGCGCGCCAGCATCGGCGCCGACAGGATCAGCCCGATCCGCGCGCCGTCCAGCCCCTGGTGGGCAAACCACACCGGGATGTAAGGCGAACTGGCACCTGTCCCGATGAAGATCGCCGAGTAGAACAGGCCCAGGCGAAGCGTGGTGGACATGGGCAAGCGCTTATAGGGAGTCGAACTGTGCGGCCCACCCCGCAGATGGCGCAGCGCGGAGATTAGGCGTCGTGACAGGTGCGCGCCAAACCCCTACCGTCTTGAGAATAGCAGGTGGGAGACGATGCGATGTTGAGCTGGCAGGTTGGTGCCGTGAAGGTAACCCGCGTGGTCGAGATGGAAATCCCCATCGCTCCGGAAAACGCGATCTTCAAACAGGCCACGTCGGTAGCCCTGCGAGCGATCCCCTGGCTCTATCCGAACTTCGTCAACGATCAGGACCAGATGCTGCTGTCGATGCATGCCCTGCTGGTCGAAGCGCCGGGCCTTCGACTGGTTGTCGACACCTGTGTTGGGAATGACAAGCCGCGCGCCGGAATGACCGGCCCCAACGGCCTCTCCACCAATTTCCTGGAGAAGGTGGCCGAGGCGGGCTGGACCCGCGAGAGCGTCGACGTCGTGATCTGCACGCATATGCATGTCGACCACGTCGGCTGGAACACCATGTTGGAGGATGGCAAGTGGGTGCCGACCTTCCCCAATGCCCGGTACCTGTTCGGCAAGACCGAGTTTGCCCATTGGAGCGCCGAGGGCGACGCCGAACAGCAGGCGATCCTGGCCGATTCCGTCCAACCGATCCTCGACGCCGGGTTGGCTGAGTTCGTCGACATGGACTACCGCGTTTCGCCCGAGGTCTACTTGGTTCCCACCACCGGCCACACGCCGGGCCATGTCAGCGTCATGATCGAGTCGAGCGGCGAAACCGCTGTGATCACCGGGGACATGACCCATCATCCCTGCCAATTGGCTCACCCGGACTGGTCGCCCTCGTTCGACAGCGATCAAGACGCTGCCGCAGTTACCCGCGCCAAGATGTTCGCGGAGTGGGCCGACCAGCCGATCCTGGTCATCGGCACGCACTATGCCGCACCGACAGCAGGTCATGTGAAACGCGAAGGCGCGGGCTTCCGCCTCTTCTCCTGATGCCACAATAGCGATTGAGGACAGCCCATGGACCGAGCGAACAGCCAGGATCGAAAATTGCGGGATCGCGCGATGGCGGTCATTCCGGGCGGAATGTATGGCCATCAGTCGGTCGGCCTGTTGCCCGATGACTACCCGCAGTTCTTCTCTCGAGGCGATGGCGCACACATCTGGGACGCTGACGGTAAGCGTTATCTGGACTTCATGTGCGCCTATGGCCCCAACCTGTTCGGCTATGCCAATCCGCAGATCGACGCGGCGTTCGTACGGCAGTTGGGCGTTGGCGATACGCTGACCGGACCTACCGGATTGATGGTCGAACTGGCCGAGGCGCTGACCGCCATGGTCACCCATGCCGATTGGGCGCTGTTCTGCAAAAACGGCACGGACGCCACGACCATGGCCCTTTCTACGGCGCGGGCCCACACGCGCAAGCGGATCGTGATCCGCGCCAAGGGTGCCTACCATGGTGCCATCCCCTGGTGCACGCCGCGGCCGGCTGGGGTGATCGACACGGATCGGGCGCACCAGATCTTCTGCGACTACAACGATGTCGCCAGCCTGGAGGCCGCCGTCGCCGAGGCCGGTGATGACCTTGCCTGCATATTTGCAGCACCCTTCAAACACGACGCGTTCATAGATCAGGCTGAACCGAACCCCGTCTATGCCCGCCGGGCGCGCGAGCTATGTGACCAGACCGGAGCGTTATTGATCGTCGATGACGTCCGGGCCGGGTTCCGGTTGGCGCGGGATTGTTCCTGGAGCCGGCTGGGGGTTCAGCCGGACCTGTCGACATGGGGCAAGTGCGTGGCCAACGGGCACCCAATCTCGGTGATGCTGGGCTCGGACAAGGCCCGCAAAGCCGCGGCCGCAATCTATGTCACGGGCTCATTCTGGTTCCAGGCCGCGACCATGGCGGCGGCTTTGGAGACCCTGAGGCTTGTTCGCGACACCGACTATCTGGAACGCATCTCCGCCCTGGGCGAGCGGCTGCGCAGCGGTCTGGCGGAGCGGGCCAACGCGGCCGGGTTCGGCCTGCGCCAAACGGGACCTGGAACCATGCCACTGTTCCTGTTCGACGACGATCCAGACCTGCGCAAAGGCTTCTGCTTCTCGTCCGAAATGCTGGCCCGCGGGGTCTACGTGCATCCCTGGCACAATATGTTCCTCTGCGCGGCTATGACCGAGGCCGATATCGAGAGTGCACTGGACGCCGCCGAGGACGCACTTGGCGCGCTAAAGCGGCAGGTTCGCGACCTCACCCCCGTCGAGAAGCTCGCCTTCCTGTCCGCTGGTGCACGCTGATGGCGATGTGGACGCGCGGCAATTGGATGACCCTGGCGGCCGTCAGCGGCTTCCTCTCCGTCGCCATCGGCGCGTTCGCAGCGCATGGCATGCACGATCCGCAGGCTCAGGAGTGGATGCGAACCGGGGCGACCTACGGTTTCATGCACACCATGGCGACGTTGGCCTGCGCCACCTTCATCCAGGTGGGGGCGACGCGGGCGCGACATGCTCCCGCGTTCTTCCTGTCAGGCGTGGTGATCTTTTCCGGCACGCTCTACGCCATAGCCCTAGGTGCTCCCAGATGGCTGGGGGCGGTGACGCCAGTTGGCGGGCTGTTATTCTTGATCGGCTGGGGGGTGTTGGCGTGGGCAGCGCGGGGCGTGGATCGTTAGGTGTGAGCCGCAGGACGGAGAGCCAGGAACCTTAACGCCAGGGCTGAGCCCGCCAACGCCAGGATCATGACCAGGGCCATGGGGCGCGCCGAGCCGTCATGCAGGACGGCTGACAGGGTTGAGGCGAGCGCACCCGCAGCAAAACCCACTGTGCCCATCAGCGCCGAAATTGACCCGGCCCGAAGCGGGTCGACGTTGAGGGCGCCAGCCGTCGTATTTCCCTGCATGAAACCCAGACTGCAGAAGACTAAGAACACCAACGGCAGTACGGTCCAACGTTCGCCAAACCCAGTGTAGGCCACCAACGTCAAGGCGATGCCGAGGCCGACGGCGACCAGACTGGCGACTGCCAGCACGCGGTCGGGATGCACACGGCGCAGGATCATCCGGTTGATCTGTCCAGACCCGACGATGCCCAGAGCATTGAAGCCGAAAATCCACGGAAAGATGGCACTAGAGTAGCCATAGGTGCCCATAATCAGGCTGGGCGAGGTTGCGATGTAGGTGAAGAGAGTTGCGCCGTTCAGCGCCCCGGCCAGTGCATATCCCAGCAGCCGGGGTTGCCTGAGCAAGGCCGCGTAGGATTGGAATGGGTTCTCGGAAGCCGCCTGTCGAGCGGTCGCTTCTGAGCGTGACTCCTTCAGGCGCAGGACGGCGATAATCCCGACCACGATCCCGAATGCGGCCATGAACCAGAAGTTCAGTTGCCAGCCGCCGAAGGCCAACAGGGCCGCACCCAGCAGCGGCGCGAGAATTGGGGCCAGCCCCATGATCAGCATCATCAGGCTGAGAGTTCGGGCCGTCTCGGTATGATCGAAGGTGTCGCGAACAATGGCGCGCGACACCACCGCACCTGCGCAGGCACCAAGGGCCTGGACGAAGCGAGCCGCCAAGAGTTGCTCGATCGAGGTCGCCAACGCGCAGGCGACCGAGGCGGCAATGAAGATCACCACGCCCAGCATGATGGGTACGCGCCGGCCGATCCGGTCGGACCAAGGCCCGTAGATGAGTTGCCCGATGGCCATGCCGGCAAGGAATGTCGATACCGTCGCCTGGGCCGCCGCCGGGGTGGCCTGCAATGACCGCCCAATAGCGGGCAGCGTGCTGAGGTACATGTCGATTGCCAGCGGCCCCATCGCGGTCAGCGAGCCCAATAGAACTACAAGGCCCCACGGCGTCGGCCTGGGCGGATCGGATGGGGGATTGGCGGACGTCACGGCGCCCATGCCCTATTGATCTCTCAAGCTTCGCGATACCCCAAACCACATGGAGACCCCGATGTCGGCGCTGGAAACGATGATGCCGCCCGCACAGTACGCGCAAGTGAACGGGATTGACCTCGCCTACTATGAGGCCGGGCCACGCGGCGTGGGAATTCCGATCATCCTCTGCCACGGTTTCCCGGAATTGGCGTTCTCGTGGCGCCATCAGGTCAAGACGCTGGGCGAAGCCGGGCGCTGGGTCATCGCCCCGGACCAACGCGGCTACGGGCTCTCCTCGAAGCCGGAGGATGTCACCGCCTATGACATCGACGCCCTGACCGGCGACATGGCGGGTCTGCTCGACCACCTGGGGGTCGAAAAGGCGATTTTCTGCGGCCACGACTGGGGTGGTATCGTTGTCTGGCAGATGCCTCTGATCCATCCTGATCGGGTGGCCGGCGTAATCGGCCTCAACACCCCGTTCATGCCGCGTGCGCCTGCCGATCCAATCGTGATCATGCGCGCCCGCTTTGGACCCGACATGTACATCGTCTGGTTCCAAAATGCGGATGAGCCGGAGGCCGTGTTGGGCGCCGACACGTCGAAGACGATGGCGTTCTTCATGCGCAAACCTGCGGCCTTGGCTGCCGTTGCCGCCGAACCTAACGCGACAGCATCGACATTCGCCTTCAAGGACCTGCTTCGGAACTGGGATGGGGTCACAGGCGGTGAAGCTCTGCTCACGGCTGACGAGTTGGCGGTGTTCGCCGCGGCTTTCCGAGAGGGCACATTCTTCGGACCGGTCAGCTGGTATCGTAACTTCTCCCGCAACTGGGCGAGGGCCGAGACTCTGCCGACTCGGATCGACGGCCTGCCCTGCTTGATGGTCACAGCTGAGTTGGACGCGGTCCTGCCACCTTCTGCTGCGGAGCACATGCCGGGCTTCATCGGTGACCTGGAAACCACCATGATTGCGGGATCAGGCCACTGGACGCAGCAAGAAAAGCCGGAAGAGGTGAACCGCATCATCCTGGACTGGCTGGATCGACGGTTCCCGACGTAAAAGGACGTCATGGATCGCATCAACTCGCAGCCCGCATTCTCTTCATCGTCCGGTCGCAAGAGCTTGTTCCGCGACAATGAGCCCTTCGCTAACGGCTGGCTGCCGACCGGCGGGCCTCACGAAATCTACTACGAGGAATGTGGCAACCCGAACGGTAAGCCTTGCGTGATCCTGCACGGCGGTCCCGGCGGTGCGATCAATCCGACCATGCGGCGCTTCTTCGATCCGTCGAAGTGGCGGATGGCCCTGTTCGACCAGCGTGGTTGCGGCAAGAGCCGTCCCA
This sequence comes from Alphaproteobacteria bacterium, assembly GCA_043743295.1. Lineage (GTDB taxonomy): Bacteria > Pseudomonadota > Alphaproteobacteria > Caulobacterales > Caulobacteraceae > Phenylobacterium. The sequence continues at coordinate 5,967 of JAYTWT010000405.1, forward strand.
ACGCTAGCCTGGAGGACAACACCACCTGGTCGCTGATCGAGGACATCGAACGGCTGCGCGAACACCTGGGCATCGAGAAATGGTGCGTGTTTGGCGGCTCCTGGGGCTCAACCCTAGCCCTGGCCTATGCGATAAAACATCCAGACCGCGTCGAGAGCTTGGTGCTGCGCGGCATCTTTCTACTGACCGACCGCGAACTCCACTGGTTCTATCAGGACGGGGCCTCGATGCTATTCCCCGACGCCTGGGAGCGGTTCTGCGCGCCCATTCCGGTGGACGAGCGCGGGGACATGATGGCCGCCTATCACAAGCGGCTGACCAGTCCGGACAAGCGGGTTCAAGCAGAGGCCGCCGCCGCATGGAGTCAGTGGGAGGGCGACGCGATCTCGATCCGCGGGCCGGAGGCGCGACCCTCGAAGTTCAACGAGATCGACTTCGCCATCGCCTTTGCGCGGATCGAGTGCCACTTCTTCGTCAACGACGGCTTCTTCCCGTTCAAGGACTGGATCATCGCCAACGCGGACAAGCTGGCAAATATCCCCGGCTGGATCGTCCAGGGCCGCTTTGACGTCGTCACGCCGATGGCAAGCGCGTGGCGTCTGAAGACCGCCTGGCCGACCGCCCGCTTTGAGATCGTCTGGGACGCAGGCCACGCCTCGACCGAGCCTGGGATCGTGGATGGGTTGGTGCGGGCGACGGAGCAAGCGTTTCGGGTCTGAGGGGTTGGGTCAAATCAGGGCAGCAGACGCACCGCCCCCGCCCCCCCATGACAGCGCCGATCGAGATACAGCGGTCAAAGGTGGCGAGACGACCACCGCGCGAAACGGCCAATGCCAAGAGGTAAACGTCGGTCACACTGTTGTGGTTCATCAACTGGTCCACGGCTATGTGAATTGTTTCTACGATACTGAGATCATCATTCCAGAACTGATGCCCAGGCAAGGTTCGCAGGTTTCGAAGCGTTGGGGCAACGGCAGCGGGAGATCCGAACGAGCCCGCAAAACGAGAATTGCCCATAATCCGCAAGACGCCGTTCTCGACAATTAGGCAGGTGGCGAAGCTGACGTGACCTTAAGCGCTGAACCACTCATGGGCTTGGTGGTGCATCGCATTCCCATAATCGAGCAGCGCGATGAGCACATTGACGTCGAGCAAAAGGGTCACGGCGTCTCTTCGTCGAGCCGTTTGATCATTGCCAGGGTTGATGGCGGGGCACCCTCAAGGCGGGGCGCGAGAAGTATGCCATTTCTGTATCCGGCGGGAGGCGACGGAGGCGTCAGCGCCTTCCGCATAAGCTCCGACTCCACCTCGCCGACAGTCTTCCTCTGCGCCTCGGCGATCTGCCGAGCCACGTCAAGGAGTTCGTCATCTAGCGTTAGCGTCGTTCTCATACTGAGCCCTCCAGCATCATGCATCAGATGCGACTAGGATCAAAGCCTAGACAAATGTCCCCTTCCCGCTCGTGACCTCGGAATAACGATGGACGCGGACAGACTGGATCAGGCCAAAGCCGATCATCACGGTCAGCATCACTGTGCCGCCGTAGCTCAACATCGGCATTGGCACCCCCACCACAGGTGCCAAGCCCATAACCATGGCACCGTTGATCATCACATAGAGCGCGAAGGTCGCGGTCACGCCCGCGGCTGCCAGACGACCAAAATGGCTATGGCTGAGGAACGAAGCCCTGAGCGCCATGAATATGGCAGCGGCATAGAGGATCAGGATCGAAACGCAGCCGACGAACCCAAACTCTTCGGCGAGCGTGGCGAAGATGAAGTCGGTCTGCTTTTCCGGCAGGAAATTGAGCTGGCTCTGCGAGCCCAGACCGTAGCCCTTGCCCAGCAGGCCGCCCGATCCCAAGGCGATCATCGACTGGAGGATATGATATCCGGAACCTGAGGGATCGCTCTCTGGATCCAAGAACGTCAGGACGCGCTGGCGCTGATAGTCGTGCATCCCGAACATCACGAACGGCGGAACGACCGCCGCAACGGCGGCTAGCGCTGTGGCGATGATTTTCCAAGACAGGCCCGCCAGGACGACAATCGCCCCGCCTGTCAGGGCGATCAGCATCGCAGTGCCCAGGTCCGGCTGGTGGGCCACCAACAGCACCGGAATACCAATCATGGTGATCGGGATCAGTAACCACCAAGACAGCCGCGCCTGTTCTCCGTTCGCCCCGTGATAGAGCCGGGCGAGC
>JAYTWT010000406.1:0-4177 GCA_043743295.1 Alphaproteobacteria bacterium
CCGTGGTCGCGCTTGCGATGAATCCAGCCCGAAAGACGAACCGTCTGGCCGGTGTCGGCGGCGCGGAGCGCGCCGCAGGTATGAGAGCGGTAAGCGTGCATTTTCCTGGCGGAATTCGGTGATTTAAGAGGCGCGGAAGGGCGCACGTAGGGGTTCGAAAGTCAAGGTGAACCCGAGCACGCCCGCCGCCGCGCGCGCCCCTACTTCTCCGGGTGCACGAGCGCCTGATAGGTCAGCGTCCGGGCCATACCGCCCAGGTCATCGCCACCGCTGCCACCCATACGTTGGATCATGCCGACAAAGATCACGTCGTTCTTGGGGTCGATCCAGAACCAGGTCCCCGCAGCGCCACCCCAGCTAAGGGTGCCGCTACCCTGAAGCGTACCGGCTTTGCGCGCATCGTTCACCACCATGAAATCCAGGCCGAAGCCAACCGCTTCATTGAACCGCAAACCGACGCTGCCGTTGGTGTTGAGCAGCACGTCCTTGGGGATCACATTGGTGCCCATCAGCTCAACGGAAGCTGGTGAGAGGATGCGCACGCCATCGAGTACGCCGCCATTCAGCACCATCTGGCTGAACCGCGCATAGTCCATGGTGGTGGACACAAGACCACCGCCACCCGACTCCATGGTCGGCGGTTTGGAGTAGTCGGGCATCTGGCCGGAAAACAGCGTCTTAGCCTCGACGATCTTGCCCTGAGCCTTGTCAAACACATAGACCTCCGCCAGCCTGTTTGCTTTGGCGGCACCGGTTTGGAAGGCGGTGTCATTCATCTTGAGCGGCTTGAAAATGCGCTCATCCATGTACTGGCCAAGGGTCTTGCCGGTTAGCTTCTCGACGATGTAACCCTGGATATCGACCGCCGATGAATAGGACCAGTTGGTCCCCGGCTGGTACATAAGCGGGATCGTCGCCGTCCGATCGATCATCTCCTTCAGGCCGCTGGCGGCCAGGACCTGCTTCTCGCGATAGAGCTTATCCACTGGATGCTCATCACCCAGGCCATAGCCGAAGCCGGCGGTGTGGCTCATGACTTCGCGCATGGTCGGCGGGCGTTTCATGTCCTCGACGGCGGTGATCTTGCCGTCCTTGTCGGCGCTGACCATCACCTTGAGATTCTTGAACTCGGGCACATAGCGGGTGACTGGATCATCCAGGCGCCACTTGCCCTCCTCGAATAGGATCATCATCGCCACGCCGGTGATCGGCTTGGTCATAGAATAGATACGGAAGATGGTGTCCTGGGTCATCGGCGCGCCGGTTTCCAGGCTCTTCTTTCCGTAGGACTTCAGCGAAACGACCTTGCCGTGACGCGCCAGCAGCGTGGTCATACCCGCAACCCTGCCATTGGCCACTGTTCCGGCCATATAGGCATCGAGCTTAGCGAGGCGGGCGCTGTCGAAGCCGAGCGATTCCGGGCTGACGGCGGGCGCCAGGGCCATGACCGCGACGGGCTTCTTCGCCGCCTGCGCCAGGGCTGGCGTCATTGGCGCCAGGGCCAGCGACACCGCGCTCAACCCGACCAACAGTCCTTGCGACCTAAGCATCTGAAGCCCCCGATTTGATTTTGTTGTTGCGCGGACATTAGGCGGTGTGCCGCTGGGCGCAACCAGCAGTGCGTTTCAGGTTCGAAACTCGGGTAGGATCGCGCCCATGAAGCGACTGCTGATCGTATGGCATTCCCGAACCGGCGCAGCGCAGGCAATGGCCGAGGCGGCAGCGCGCGGTGCCGCAAGTGAGCCCGGTGTTGAAGTTCAGATACTGACCGCCGAGGTCGCCAACGCTGGCGACCTGCTGACCTCGGATGGCTATATTTTTGCCGGGCCGGAGAATTTAGCCGCCCTCTCCGGCGAGATGAAGGCGTTCTTTGATCTTGCATACTACAGTGCGCTTGATCGGTTGAATGGCCGTCCCTTTGCCCACCTTATCTCCGCCGGCAGCGACGGGACCGGAGCCGCGCGACAGCTGGCGCGGATCGCGACGGGCTTGCGGCTCCGCCCGATCGCTGAGCCCCTGATCATCTGCACTCTGGCCCAAACACCGGAGGCCATAAACGCAGCAAAGCGACTGACGAAGCAAGACCTCGAGCCTTGCTTTGAGCTGGGTGTCGCATTTGCGGCGGGTCTCGCCATGGGCGTCTTTTAGCGCTCGACCCATGGAATATTGATCTTGTCATCCTCTCGAATCCGAGGGGGCCTTGTAGACGCTTCTTGATTGCGTGAGCGGTTGGCGCCTTTATCTTAACAAATTCAATTGTGCCGCTGGGAGGTATTCAAATTGCCCAGTCTTGTGAACGGTCTCGGAGGGACGGCGGGGTTTGGCGAGGGCACCCTAGCCCGAAACGATGACGGCTCGACTTCCGCGATCGACATCCGCTCGGTCTTTGGTGCGTCCGGGCTGAATTTCTTCGGTACCAGTTACACGACGCTCTACGTCAACAATAACGGCAACCTTACCTTCCAGGGCCCGCTCAGCGAGTATATTGCCGCGCCGATTGGTGGAGGCGGACTGACCCGGCCCATCATCGCGGCCTATTGGTTCGACATCGATACGCGCGGCGGGGTCGATGCAGTTTCACCCGGTGGCACCTCTACGGGTTCGAATCTTGTCTATTTTGACGTCGACCCGACCAATCGCATCTTCACCGCGACATGGGATGATGTCGGCTATTATTCGTTTCATCGAGGATCACCCAACGCCTTCCAGATCCGCCTCATTGATATGGGCAGCGGAAATTTTGACATCGAGTTCATCTACGAGGTCATCAATCAATCCTTCTCCGATACCAACGCCGATCCCGGCGAAGCGCCACGCGCAGGTTACTCGGCCGGGACGGGAAGCGGCGTCGAAATCGCGAATTCCGGCGACTTTACCCAAGTGCTTCAGCTCGACACGGCCCCCGGCAACACCGGAGTACCAGGCTACTGGCTGTTCCAGGTGCGTGGAGGTCTGGTCATTGGTGGGGCCGGTGGGAGCGGCCCGCCACTCGACCCCCCGCGGCCGGTCGATTTCAGTGTGGAGACCGTCGGCCTTCGTCGCGAAGGCGATTCCGGAACGACCCCATTCGACGTCGTTATCCGGCGGGGCGGCGGCGACCTATCCATTGAGTCAGTGGTCCAGTGGAGGATTTTGATCGACGACCCTAGGGACTTAGCTCTCGGGCAACCGTTGTCAGGCACGGTGACGTTTGGGGCGGGTCAAGCGGCGATTACGGTGCCGATCAATGTCGTCGGCGATCATGTGTTCGAACTCGATGACATGATCCGCTTCCAGCTGGTCGAAGTCACCTATGGCGGCATGGCTTGGTCGCCGGGCATTGAGGGTGCGGCCATCATCGTGAATGACGATCCGGCGACGTCCTATGATTTCACTGGCGCGCAGGTCCGCGCCGAGGGGCAGTTGGGGGTCACGGCGTTTGACTTTGTCGTGTTGCGCTCGGGAGACGTCGCCGGGGCCTCGAGCGTCGAATGGCGTCTCGATGTGGGAACAGCAGACGCACTTGATTTGGCACCTGGCCAGCCAACGCTCGGCGTCATTACCTTCGGACCAGGCCAGACCCAGGCGACAATCCAGATAAATGTGGCGGGAGATACGCGGCCGGAACTGGATGAGGATTTCACGATCCGGCTGACCCAGGCGACTACGCGAAGCAGCGTTGCCCCGCTTACGGCGTCCGCCACCGGCACGATCCTGGATGATGACCTACGCCAGACCCTGCTGGTTGGAAGTCCGACGGCTATCGCGGTGCTCGAAGGCGATGTGGGACCCACAGCCTTTGATTTCACACTCCTGAGAGTCGGGGACCTCTCAGCGTCAGCCGATCTGCCCTATGTCATCAACCTGCCCTCAATAGGCGGTCTGAGCCGTGATGAACTGCTGACGCCCCTGTCTGGTACCATCAGTTTTGCCGCCGGAGCGTCCTCGGCAACCTTTACCGTGCTGGTCCAAGGCGACGCCCGACCGGAAGGCACCGAGACTTTTCAGGTTTCGGTTGGGGGCGGCCCAGGTCTGAACACGCTCGTCCTTACCGGTGTCGTGCTGAATGACGACAAGGTTGCGACGGTCCCCGCCCGGTCGCCCGATCCCGACGTTGCATCGTCGCTTGGCGAGATTTCCGACTTCCTACAAAATCTGGTGGGGGGAGCCCTGTGGTCCAACACCAGCGCATTCTAGC
>JAYTWT010000407.1:0-3537 GCA_043743295.1 Alphaproteobacteria bacterium
GATGCAGGCGTGCTCGGCGATGTTCCGCAGGCGCGTGATCAGCGGCAGCCACGTCGCCGACGGCAGCCACCACAGCACGAACCACGCCCACCAGAACCCGAACGGCGCTGTTGCGGCAATGGTCACCGCCGCACCGATAAAAAAGCGCGGACGCCGCCGGACAAAATCGACGACAAGGCCCGCCGCTGACTCGTCCGGCTTGCGCCCGGCGATACGCTTGAACAGGGGGGCCCAGCGCTGCTTGAAATGGGTCTGGCCGGTCAAGTCACGGATCATCTTGCGGCGTAGCGACAGGGCCGTGATCGGGAAGGGTGCCGAGAGGCCGAGGTCCGGGTCCTCGGACTGCTGGGCAAACTTGTGGTGGCCCAAGTGGTAGGTGCGGTATGCCACCAGGCCGCCCGGCGTGAGGTGCTCGCCCAGCCAGTCATTGATCTTCAGGTCGGGATGCAGGGCACCGTGCGCGCCGTCGTGCATCAAGATCGCCAAGCCCAGCTGACGCGCGCCGATGATCATCACCGCCAGCGGAATAGTGATCGGAAAGGCCATGGCCATGGCCGCTGCGGCCAGGATCACCAGCCACGCATGGGCGATCAGCGCGGGGCCCTTCCAAGCAGACTTCACCGCTAGCGGTGCCCACTGTTCGGCGGAGAAATAGTCTTTCGGGGCGATGCGGGCGGCGGCAGGCATGGGCGCAGTGTAGCGCCTCCTCAACCCAGCGGCCAGCTTCCGGCGACGATGGCACCGAACAGGATCAGCCCGGCCCAGGCGTTGGACTTGAACAGCCGGAGAGCCAGCGCGCCGTCTTCTACTTTCACCCGCCGGGCCTGTAGGCCCAGGTGGACCGCATAGGCGATGAATACCAGGCTGAACCCCAGGCCCAGTCTAGCCACGACACTGGTGCCCAAGGCCAGGGCTAGGGCCATCAGATAAAAGCTGGCGACCGCGCGCGGTGCCGCATTGCCAAGCCGTCGCGCCGAAGATTTCACCCCGGCCAGGGCATCGTCCTCCAGATCCTGAATGGCGTAGATGGTGTCATAGCCGAGGGTCCAGAAAACACCGGACGCGTAGAGCAGGCCCGCCGCAAGGCTGATCTCACCGCCGACCGCCGCAAACCCCAGTAGCGCCCCCCAGTTGAACGTCAGTCCCAGCCACGCCTGCGGCCACCAGGTGATCCGTTTCATGAACGGATAAACCCCGACCAGCACCAGTGAGCCGACCCCCAGCGCGATGGCCAAGGGCGGCAGGCTCATCAGAATTAGAAACCCGGCCGCGCAGCAGGCGATGACGAAGGCCCAGGCCTGTCGCACGCTAATCTGCCCCGCCGGGATTGGCCGCATCGCGGTGCGGGCGACCTTGGCGTCAATGTCGCGGTCGACGATGTCGTTGTAGGCGCAGCCTGCCGCCCGCATCAGCGCTGCGCCCAGGAAGACCAGAACGAGCAGCCGCAGGTCCGGCAGCCGATGTTGCATCGCCGCTGCCAGCGCTATTCCCTGCCATCCCGGCAACATGAGCAGCCAGATGCCGACCGGTCGGTCGAACCGCCCCAGCTTCAGCCAAGGCCGGAGTTGTAAAGGCGCGAACCGATCCACCCAGTTGGTGGGTTCAGCGTCGGGCAAGGGCGCAGGCGGCGTCATCGTGCGGGCATAGCAGACCTTAAGCCCTCGCTGGAACGGCTCTTGCGATCATCTTCCCCAACCGCGCCATTCCGTGCGAACGATGGTGTCAGTCTATCGAAAGGGATCGTTCCGCCGTGGCGAAATCCGACGTCCGCCGCGCGGAGATCCTGGACCGCCTGGTCGAGCATGTGCTGGCGCACGGCATATCCGCCTCCAGCCTGCGGCCGTTGGCTAAGGCCGCGCAGATCAGCGACCGAATGCTGCTCTACTACTTCAAAGACAAGGCCGAGATCGTCGCCGCGACCCTGGATGAGGTCTCCGCCCGGCTGGTAACCCGGCTGAGCGCTGAGACGACGTCGACGCCGCTGCCGTTGGCCATTCTGCAGGCCAATTTGCAGACCCTGGTTCTGGCCGATGAGATGTGGCCGTACATGCGTCTGTGGATCGAGGTCGCCAGTCTGTCGGCCTATGGCGACCCGCTATTGCGTCAGGTGGGCGAGCGGATCGCGCGCGGTTTCCTGGCCTGGGGCGCGGCGCAATTGGATAGCCTGACGCCGGAACAGCGCCAGGCCGACGCCGCCACACTTCTGGTCCGGGTCGAGGGAATGATCCTGCTGAAAAGTCTTGGCCTGGAAGACGTTTGCCGGGCCTCATTGTGACCACACTCTAGCTCGTCATGACCGGCCTTGTGCCGGTCACCCAGATACGCCGAGGGTGCCAAGCGTGAATGCGGAGGTGCCGAGCCTCCCTATGCCACGTCGGTGCTTCTGGGTGACCGGCACAAGGCCGGTCATGACGAGCTAGGGGAGGGGTAGTTTACAAGCCTCAACCCTTCGCAGGTTTCCACAATGGTCCAACACCGATCAGCAGCACCACGACGTTGAACAGCGCGTTGGACGGGTTGCCCGAGGCGATGGACCCGGCACTGTCCAGCACGAACCAGGACAGCAAACTCGCCAGCACGGTCTTACGCACCGCCTCCGGCGCGGCGTCGTAGACATCCGACGACAGCCGCCAGATCAGCACGCCCCAGCCCAGCAGGAAACCCCCGGTGACGGCAGACAGAAACCGCGTATCTGGCGAGGCATAGGTGGTCGCGCCGTCCAGCGGCCAGCTCAGGATGTCCAGCGTCAGGCGCGCTGGCTCCGCCGTCGCCATCATCGACCCCAGGGCAAACACCGGCCCGAACGAGCCAACTACAACAGCGGTGACCTTGAGCCATTTCTTGTGCAGGGCGTGCGACATGCGCGTTCTCCGTAGCGGTTGCTACGGACTGGGTATCAAAATGTAGCGATCACTACAATCCCAATCGTCGGCGGTCGCGACTGTGGCGGAACCGCCACGATTCCGGTTCGGGGTGAACAACGCGTAACGCGTTCCTTGACCGCCTCCGCAACCCTGCCTAGCCTGAATGACTTCGAGGCTCGCAAAGGGAGGTCGGTCAGAATGACAGTTGTCGCAACGAACGCACCCGCAACGCGCCTTGGACCGCCGCCGCACCGTTAGGTCCGAACCGCTTCACGGCACCACGCTACGACGTGGTCTGTCGAAGCAACCCCGCGCGCCCACACGATCCATTGCAGGGACCCTCCGAGCTTTCCCGCTCTGAACCCCCGCCGATCCCGATCCATTCCTGCGCCAAGCCTGCGCGCGCTCCTGTCAGGAGCCCCGGCGACAGCGCCTGCATTTTGAGACCTGAGCCATGACTGATCACTATGAAGACGCCGACGATCAGCGCGAACGTGTGCTGAAAAACGGCCAGGTGCTGGCGTTCATCGCCGGCTACTGGAAGCGCCGCCCGTGGCTATTGGCGGCGACAATTGGACTGACCCTGACGGCCATCGCCTTCGACCTGGCCTTGCCCTGGGCCGCCGGGCGGCTGGTGGACGAGGTGTCCAAGGGTGTCAGCAATGTCGACCCG
>JAYTWT010000408.1:0-1902 GCA_043743295.1 Alphaproteobacteria bacterium
GGCCTGTCGACCTTTGGCGGGTCAAGGCGTATGGAAAGCCAAAGATACCGAGATCCAAGTCCCTCTCTCCGAAGGCTGGAATGCTGAATGTCAAAGGACGAGCAGGTCGAGTATTCGGGTGAAATCAGTGACCGCTTGGCCGACGGTGCTTTTCTCGTGAGGTTGAGCAATGACGAAGAGATCGTGGCCATTTGGGCTGGAAAGCCTATCGATGACGACAGGTACCTTTCGATTGGTGGCAGGGTGCTGGTGGAGATGACACCTTACGATCTGGGGAGAGGGCGCATTGTGTTGCGCCTGAAGGCCTAGCCAGAATGTCGATAGCGCAAATTCTGATTTTAGCCTCGGCTAGCCCGCGCAGACGTGATCTCCTTGCCCAAATCCTGATCACGCCAAATGCTGTCGACGCGGCGGAAATCGACGAGACGCCATTAGCTGGCGAGACACCGCGCCGCCTAGCGCTGCGGCTTGCCTGCGCCAAGGCAGCGCATGTAGCCGCACGGCGGCCCGGGGCCTACATCCTGGCTGCGGATACCGTCGTTGCTGTCGGACGTCGCATCCTGCCCAAGGCCTCAGACGCTGAGGAGGTTGCAGATTGCCTGGCGCTGTTGTCCGGCCGGGCGCACAGGGTGCTCACAGGGGTCGCTGTGGTGTCTCCTGACGGTCGATCAGCACACCGGCTCGCCGAGAGCCGCCTCCACTTCAAGCGGTTGTCTTCCGCCGAAATTGATCAGTATGTCGCCGTTGGTGAGGGCGTCGGCAAGGCTGGTGGATATGCAATCCAGGGTGCGGCTGGGGCGATGGTTCTTGCGCTGCAGGGATCGTATTCGGGCGTTGTCGGCCTGCCGCTGTATGAGACTAAGAGTCTGCTGGCCGGGTTGGGATATGCGTGCGGATGAGTGAGCGACATCTCTTTCTGGACATAGGCCCCGGAGAGACCCGTGGTGTCGTGATGCTTGACGGCCAGCCGGAGCGGTTGCTGCTTCAGCGGCACGACGACGACCATGGTCTTGATCTGGACGCCACGTTGGTTGGAAGAGTCACCAGCGTGGAAGCGGCCATCGGAGCTGCGTTTCTGGACGTAGGTGGGGGGCGACAGGTTATCCTACCCTTCAAGCCCGATGCTCGGCCGGTCCGAGGGGCGAGCCTTGAGGTCCAGGTTCGCGGCGAGGCCCGTGATGGCAAGCTGGCAACGGTTCGGCTGATCGGCGAGGGCGCTGGAGCTCCGCGTCTCGTGACGCCGCCGCCGGCCATCCGCGAGAGGCTTCAAAGCTTTGCGAGTGGCGCGGCGATTGCTGAGGGGCTGGTTGCCAGGGCCATGGCCGATGCAGCCGAGGATGAAGTGCTGGATATCGTTCACCCGCTGCCTGGCGGTGGATCTCTTGCTATCGAGCCAACACGGGCCTTGACGGCCATCGACGTTGATCTTGGCGAGCGCAAAGGCGCGGATGCTAAGCGCGCCGCCAGGTTCGCCAATCTGTCTGCGATGAGCGAGTCTGCGCGTCTATTGCGGCTCAAGGGATTGGGTGGGCTGGTTGTACTGGACCTTGTCGGGCGGGGACATGACGGCAGCGCACTGATGGCGGCCGCCCGGCTGGCTTTCGCGGCCGACAATCCAGGGGTCGCTATCGGACCCGTGGGACGCTTCGGTACTATGGAGCTGTCGATCCCGCGTCGGACACGTCCAGTTCTAGAGCGACTTGCCGAACGCAACGGCCGCCGGACCGACCGCGCTTTGGCGCAACGCTTGATCCGGCGCTTAGAGTCCGAGGCTGTGGCCACACCTGGCGCACGGCTGGTGGTCAAATGTGCACCGGCCATCTCGGCGGCCGTGGCGCCGCTGGTCGCGGTCCTTATTGAGCGTATGGGCGCGCGATTCCTGGTTCAATCTGATCCGGGCCT
>JAYTWT010000409.1:0-1677 GCA_043743295.1 Alphaproteobacteria bacterium
CGTCGCCGAACATGTCGATGGCGTTTGGGTCGCGCTCGGCGGGTGCGTCAGAATCGTCGCGCGGGATGTCGTCGTCGCCCATGGCGCCATCTAACGGGACGGCCGGGTCGCGGCAAAGCGCAGAAGTCAGAAAAGATGGGTGGAGACCGAACGACGACCCGAAGCGTAATTCGTTGTGGCTGCTGCCTTCCGGCCCTGACCAGGTTGGCGAAGCGTCCGCCCGCCGCCGATCTCCGTGGCGGCATATGGCGGATCGAATGGCGGAGGGCAAGAGGCCCGGAATTGACGGCCGGCGGCTTGCGGCTTGAATTCGGGCGCGGGGCCCGTTCAGCAGGGGCCTGCGTCTAGCGCTTGCGGTAGACCGGCCGCGGCGGGCCGCCGCCGACCCGCTGGGCGGTGTCGCGGTGGCGGAAGATGATCCGGGCGCGATCCATGTCGTAGGGGGTCATTTCCACCGTAACCTTGTCGCCCACCATGGAGCGGATGCGGTGCTTTTTCATCTTGCCGGCGGTGTAGGCCAGAACCTCATGGTCGTTGTCCAGGCGCACACGGAAGCGGCCCTCCGGAAGGAGCTCCGTCACTTCGCCTTCAAATTCGATGAGTTCTTCCTTGGCCATCGGCGATCCTTCTATTTGGGCCTTTCGTCGGGCCCGGCCGGTTCGAAGTTTATACGCAAACGGGCCGGCGTGAGCCGGCCCGTCGCGGTTGTTCGGCGGGAGAACCCGCCGGCAGATCAGCCCGCGGAGAGCTGGCCGGCCGACATCTTGCCGCTGCGCTGGTCGCGCTCAAGCTCGAAGTTGACCGTCTGGCCTTCGTTCAGCGAGCCGAGGCCCGCGCGTTCCACGGCGGAGATGTGTACGAACACGTCCGCGCCGCCGTCGTTGGGTTGGATGAAGCCGAAGCCCTTTTGAGCGTTGAACCACTTCACAGTGCCGGTAGCCATTTTTGATCGTCCCTTTCCGGACATCAGTCTCGCGCCGACGATCGGTCGCGAAATCAAATTTTCGGAGAGTTCGTAGACGAATTTCCCGCTGGGATCCGAAGATCGGCGGGAATTGCGGGCGAGCCAACACGATATTTGATGGCCACAGAATGGGCGCTTCCTGCGGCAAATGCAAGGCGGCCGTCCGATCGCTTCCGGAAACCCTCCTGCGGACCTGCCGCGATCTACTCCGGAGGCTTCACCTTGTCGGCCGTCTTGGTGTCGAAATCGCTGGCCTCATGACGCTCGTGCAACTGGCTCGCCGGATCACCCTGGACGCGATTGACCATCCGACCTCGCTTCACGGCGGGGCGCGCGGCGATCACATCGGTCCATCGCTGGACGTGCTTGTAGTCCTGGACCGACAGGAATTCGCCGCCCTCATAGAGTAGCCCCTTCACCAGCGCGCCATACCAGGGCCAGATCGCCATGTCGGCGATCGTGTAGTCCGCGCCGGCCATATATTCGTGCTCGGCGAGATGGCGGTCCATGACGTCGAGCTGGCGCTTCACCTCCATGGCGAAGCGGTCGATAGCGTATTCGATCTTGGTCGGTGCGTAGGCGTAGAAATGGCCAAACCCGCCGCCCAGATAGGGCGCCGAGCCGATCTGCCAGAACAACCACGACAGACACTCCGCTCGCGCCCGGCCCCCAGCCGGCAAGAACTCGCCGAACTTTTCCGCCAGGTGCATCAG
>JAYTWT010000410.1:0-14603 GCA_043743295.1 Alphaproteobacteria bacterium
GCAGGTGCACGACGAACTGGTTTTCGAGGCCCCGGACGCTGAGGCCGAGGCCGTGATCGCCGTGGCTAAGCGGATCATGGAACGGGCAGCCGAACCCGCTCTGTCGATCTCAGTGCCCCTGGTCGTCGAAGCCCGCGCCGCCGCCAACTGGGACGACGCGCACTAATACCAGTTCGGATCTGGCGCGGCCCGGGCCTGAAGGAACCGGCGCGTGGTGCCCTCAAGCCGAACGGCCGTCAGCGTCCCGCTGGCGTAGACGCCGGTGTCGATGCCGATGCGGTTCTGCCTGACCACAGGCTCGGCGGTCGGGGTGTGGCCGTGGACCACCATAACGCCGTGGTCAGCCTCGCTGTCCAGGAAGTCGTAGCGTATCCACATCAGGTCGCGATCAGCCTGGGCGTCCAGCGCCACGCCGGGTCTTACCCCCGCATGGACGAACAGGTAGTCGCCGATGCGCAGGCTGAGCGGCAGGCTTTCCAGAAACGCGCGATGCGTGGCGGGCACCGCCGCCGCAAACAGGTCTCGCGCTGCGGCAGCATCGGTCCAGCCCTGAACGCCATAGGACGCCAGCGTCGCCCGGCCCCAATTGCTCACCCAGGTCTCAGCAAAGCCCGGATCGTCCAGGACCTTAAGCATCGCGTCCTCGTGATTTCCGCGCAGCGCCACCACGTCGAACAGCCCCGCAGCCTGTGTCGCCAGGATTACGTCGAGCGTGCCGCGACTATCCGGCCCACGATCCACATAGTCGCCCAGAAGGATCAGGCTGGGGCGCTTGGAAGGTGCCGTCAGCCGCGCGTCGTCGGCGACGAGGCCCAGAAGCTGACAAAACGCATCCGTTCGCCCATGGATGTCGCCCACCGCGTAGACCAGAATGTCGTCGGTGGTGGGGGTGGAATGGCTCATCAGGCGGCGCGGACCTCAAGCGTCACGCCGGACGACCTCTGAAGGCACCGGATGACCGCGAACAGATTGTTCGCGTTGGGATTTCCACGCGGTCCGAACATTCGCATCAGACTCTTTGGAGGCGTGCCCGTGGCTTCGGCCAGAGCCTCAAATCCCATCGTTGCGTTGATGTAGTCGCGCAAAACTGCCTTGCCGCCATCAACATCCCCGTCCAGCATCGCATTGACCCCCTCCGTGAGGAGGGCCTGCTTGAACGCCGGATCACTTGCGACGCGGGCTTGCACCGTTTGCTTGAACGACCGTGTCAACGCCATCACACATTCCCATACTTTGGGGCCTCGCTTGCGGGCCTTGTAGTTGCTCCAGCGACGCTTTGATCTTCCCCCGAAAAAATGGACGGGGTTAAGCCGCTCTGCGTTCCACCTCTTCCGGGCTGAGGTAGTTTAGTAGTGAGATTCAGACGGAAGCATCCGTCTGCTACGATCCACTAGGGCTGAGTGCAGGCGACGCGGATTATAGAAGCCTTCGATGTATTGGAACAGATCCTTGCGGGCCTGGTCGCGGGTGGCGTAGACGCAGGTGTGGACCCGCTTGGTCTTGGGGGTGTGGAAGAAGCTTTCCATGGGGGCGTTGTCCCAGCAGTCGCCCACCGCCCACTGACGCCATACCGGCCACCAGCCCACCCCTGACGCCCGCCCCGGCCCCGGCCCGGCGGGCGTTCTTACGTAAGAATGAATCATCTCTGCGGACTCGAAGCGCAGGCATTGTCAACGCATTGGCATGACAATTTGGGCCAAGACTGGTATCGTCAGAAATGTCCAGGGAATGCCCGCAGCATGAACGCCAGCACAAGCTATAAGGTGAGGGTCTGCATCGAGCACCGCGACGACGGTGGTCTTCGCGTCTGGAGCGAGGATCTTCCCGAGCTGGTCCTCTCCCACGCCGACGCCGACAAGGTGATCGCCGATATTCCCCGCGCCATGGAAGCGATCCTTTCGGAGCGCTTTGGCGCGAGCGTCCGGGTCCAGGAGCTGACCGCCCTACCGGGTCTCGACGACGCCGCACAGGACCGCCAGCCGCCGCCGGTGACCGTACACCGCGAATTCGCCGCCCACGCCGCCTGACCGGTGTTGCGAGGGCGCTTCCTTGATCGCTCCGAATGGGAAGCCATGCTCCGCAAGCTGGGCGCTGCGCCAGCCGAGGGCCTGGGTCCATTGAACACCGCCGAGTGGTGGCGTTGCCCGGCTAAACCGCCCTTCACCGTGCCTATCGAGGATGATGGCCGGTGCGACTTCTGGGCGTTCCGGCGGCTCTATGAAGCCCAGGGCGGACGGCCTCTGTCCAGCGATCCGCAGTAGTCATTCGCCGTCGATCCGGTGCCGAGCGACGCGCCACCTTCGCCGGGAGGGTCGCATGGGCCACGCGAAGCGCGCGAGCTCTTCGCTCAGCGCCATCACTACCCGGCGCAAATCCGACAGCGCCAAATCCTCAATCGATTCAGAAGACCCCAGAGTCATCCCCAGGGTGACTCACGACCCGCAGCCCTTGAAAAGACCCAGCACACGGAAATCTGCCCCGGTTACAAGGGTAGGCGAAACACTGCTTGATTTCACAGAGATTTCTTCTAACCGAGTGTCACCGTTGAGATTGGCAGGTGTAGCAGCCGCACCCCCAACAGGGAGTGCGGTTGAACCCGAGCAGCCTATAGTGCAGCTTTGCGTGCAGGGGTCTGGGGGCACAATTTGGTCAAGAAGTACGTCTGCGTCGTGGCCGTCGTGGCGGTGGTCTTTGCGACCATGCTCGCGTTCACTCCAGCACGTGACCGCGGGCAAATGGCAGCGATCTTTGGACTGGTTGGTGTAGCCATCGTGGCCCTGCAAGTGCCCACAGCTCGCCAGCTCATTCTACGCTACCGCCGCAGCACTATCGCCGTCGGTATTGGCGCAGTTAGCGTCAGCCTGTTCGTTCTATTCACCAGCCTGTCATCGGCCTCGGTCGATCCCACGGTCGGTGGGACGACAACTGCGTTCCTCATTCTGTTCGGTTCGCTTGTCATCTTCCTGCCGTCCATGGCCGAGCGCGTTGAGCGTGACATTGCAGTCGTGACGGCGGAAGCAGGGAACGCTGCTGCGCAGCGGACGCCTGGAGGCTTTAGCCCTTATGGCGAAGTCAAGGCCGTGCTTGCGGAGCTGAGCGACCATCGTGGGGCGCTGCTTCGCGTGGTCGGCCCGTGGTTCTTCCTTTTCTGTGTTTTGCCAATGCTTTTCATAGACGTGGAGTACTGGAAAGGGCTCGCGGATCGCGACCGAGGCGCGGCGCTGATGATCCTGCTGGGCCTGGTGGTCCTTTTTCTGGCGGAGCTCGCCATCCTGTCCGTTGCGATGATCCAGTGGACCCGGTTCGCCGCCACCAAGCAGGAGTCCCGGCGTACCACCTTCCCGGCTAAGGCGCTGCTGGGATGGGCTTGGCGCCTGTTCATCTACAGCGCTGTGCTTCGTTCTATCGACCGGACTGAGCTGTGGTTAAAGGCGCAGCTCCCGGCTGCCGCTCAGTGGCAACTGGACGGCCTTGTGGGCCTGATTGGCTTCGTCGCGCTGGTTCTGTTCAGCCCGTTCGCCCTCGTACTCCCGGCCGTCGCATTGGACGTCGCGGACAAAGGGATCGCGGCCTCGATGAAAGGGTTCCGTCTAGTAGGGCGGAAGTTCTACCTGGGTGCCGCCATGATTCTCGCGCCCTACGCCTTGGCGTCCTGGGGGCTTGGCGTGCTGTACGATCACTACAAGGGTCCCGTCGCTGCCATGGCCAATGTCGGAGTTTGGGTCATCCTGCTGTTCGGCACGATGCTCGTCGGAATGACCTATCTCACCCGGATTTACGGGCGAGGCACCACAGCAGGGGTCAGTGCACCCTGACCGTGGTGCCCTCACTTTACGACCTAATCGGAAATTGAGACACGCCGGACTTGGCCATACCGTGCCCCCGCCTCCCTACATCTGACGAGAAAACGACTTGCTGGACCGAAGGGAACCGAGCTTCCTGGTGGAGCCGAGGGGAATCGAACCCCTGACCTCCTCACAGAGGAATAGCATGATTCCGGCTTTCCTCGCCTTTCCTGAAAATGCCTCGACGTTCGGCGATCTCATTGTCATTGCTGACATATCTGCCTTTTCTCGTCGCATAGCAATTCCTGGCGTCTCACCGTATTTCCTTGCCTTACTGCTTACAGGGTGCTTACACGGGAGCAATTCGTTTCCTGATTGGTGTAAGCCCATGGCCACAATCAAGCTCACAGACGCATTGGTTGCCGCGCTCGAGCCGCAGACCCGCGAGACGTTCCTTTGGGACTCGGCGCTTCCCCGCTTCGGCGTCCGCGTCTCGCCCCAGGGCGGGCGGTTCTATCTGGTCCAGTACCGGGCCAAGCGCGCCGAAGGCTTGGGCTCACAGACGCGGCGGATTGCCATAGGCCAGCACGACGGCGAACTGTGGAACGTCACCAAGGCACGGGCCGCCGCCCGCAAGCTCCTGGCCCCTGTCGATCTCGGCCAGGACCCCTTTGCCGAGCGCGAGGCCGTCCGCAAGGCAGAGCACGCCGCCAAACTCGCCGCCCAGGAGGCCGAGATCGCCCACGCCAAGGCCGCCAAGCGCCAGGTAGCCGAGACGTTCGCCGCCCAGGTCGCGGTCTACACCGAGCGACGGCTAGGCACGCGCCGCAGCGGTGGCGAAGCCGCCCGCCTTCTGAAACGTGAAGCCGTCAGCGCCTGGGGCAAGCGGCATATCGCCGAAGTCCGCCGCGCCGATGTGGCCGACCTCATCGAAACCATCAGCCTGCGCTCACCCGCCGTTGCCCGCGCCACCTATGCCGAGCTGCGAACCTTCTTTGAGTGGGCCGCCGGGCGCGAGCTTGTCGCCGTCTCGCCATGCGCCAGCATCAAGGCTCCGCCCAGGCCGGAGGCTCGCGACCGGGTGCTGGCCGACGCCGAGCTGCGGCTTATCTGGCGCGCCGCCGAAAGTCTGGGTTTCCCGTTCGGGCCGATCTTCAAACTGGCCATGCTCACCGGCCAACGCCGGGGCGAGGTCGCAGGTATGGCCTGGGCCGAGCTGGACCTGGGCGCGGGCCTCTGGCGCATCCCGGCTGCCCGCACCAAGAATAAGCAGGCCCACGAACTGGACCTGTCGCCTGAGGTCCTGGCCGTGCTGGCGAAACTTACCAAGGCTGGCCCTCTGGTCTTCCCGGCCCGAGGCGACGGCTCCGCACGCGGCTTCTCGGCCACCAAGCGTAAGCTTGATGCTGTGATCGAGGCTCTGCGTGCCCAGGACGCGGTCGAAGCTGGCGAGGATCCCCCCGCCGAGGCTCTTCCCGCTTGGCGCTTCCATGACCTTCGCCGCACCGCCGCCACCGGCATGGCCGCCCTGGCGTTCCCCCCGCATGTTGTGGAGCGCGTGCTCAATCACGTCAGCAACACTCAGGGCGGGCTCGTGGGTGTCTACCAGCGCCACGACTATAGGCCCGAGCGCAAGGCCGCGATCACCGGCTGGAGCGCCCGCGTGATGGCCATTCTGGCGAACGCGCCAGTCCCATCCAACGTGGTCGATTTCTCCGCCCAGCGGGCCTAGCCGCCGTCGAGTGAGGCTGGCCTTTCCTGACCTATCCTAGCCGTTTATGCAAATGCTTCGCATATGCATAAACGGCCTGGGCATTTCCCTATTCGTTTGCCGGTATAGCGGGGCACGGCCCCCGCTCCATGGCGGTGAGCGCTTCGGCTTCAGCCCGCATCATCCGCCCGTCAAACTCGCGGATCGCGGCCCGCTCCTGCCACGTCGCCCAGGCGTCAATCGCGTCATCTGGGCGCGTGCAATGCGGGGTATACTGTTTTTTGCTGGGAACCGTGGGAACCCTGGGAACCGCGACCTTAACTAATTGATCTTGCGACGCTAAATCGGTTCCCACCTCGCCCAAAACGGTTCCCAGTACGCCTATGGACTGGGAACCGTCCGACGACCCTGCAAGGGCCGCCAATGCGGCCCGGAGCGCCGCCGCGACGGCGTCTTCAGTCGCCAAGATCGGTCTCAAGGATATCGCCCTTGACCGTCCAGAGACGCAGGCTGACCCCCTTGCGCTTGTGCTTCTTTTTCCAGTGATCGCCGTCGCCGCGCTCCAGCAGGCCCGCCTCATGCAAGGCCTTGGCGACCTCACTCCGACCGAAGCCGTCGGTGACGTACTGCCACCCGGCATCATTGAACCGGAACTCGAGCGAGGGTCCCGACTTCACCCGCCAGCCCCAGCTTTTCAGCCCGCGCGCCTGTTCGTCCCGGCCCGCGCGGCTGGGTTCGGTGGTCGCGAAGTCGTCGTCATCCTCCCACGGCGCGAAGCTCGCCCCCTCGCTTTCGATCACGGCCTTGACCCGCCGGATCGCCGCGCTGACCTCGTGCGACCGATCACGCCCAAACCCCGCCGCCCACCGGGCATAGAGTCGCCGTGCCGCATCCGCCGCCATCCCAGGCGGCCAGGGCAACACGCCGAACGCGACGGCCAGCTCGCCCGCCGCCGCCACGGCCCCGAACCGCACCGCCGCCCGTTGCGCTTGGCCGGTGTCGCCCTCCTGCTCCACACTCTGGAGGAAGGCCGCGAGGCCCGTCTTCGCAATCGCCATCGCTTCGGCGCGTCGGTTCGCGAAGGCCTCAAGAAATGCGGGACCGGCATGGCCGAAATCTCGCTCACACACGGCCTTGATATCGTCCGACAAGGCCGCCGGTCCCTCGGCTCCATGCAAGACGCTCCAGACACCCATCCCGGCCCCGGCGTCGGCGGCCAGGTCCAGAAGGCGCAACTCCTGTCCGGCCATCGGCCTGTCGCCCTTCTTGCTTGAGCGGATATGGTCGGCGAGGCCGATCTCGCCTGTCGACAGGATCGCCACCCGCCACTCGGATCGCTTCCGCAGCCCCCCGTCAGCTTTCGAACGGCCCTTGGCTTGGCCAGAGGCAAGGCTATAGGCCGCCGGTCCGGCTTCCTCCGGTGCGACTAAGTTCAATTCATCAAACACCGCCAGCCCATCGTTGTGGCCATGGGCGATCATCTCAAGCGCGTTCGCGGTGGTCCGCCAGGTCTGCCCGAACCCCAGAGGTCCGCCGCCGCCCCATACCGAGCCCGCCGCATAAGCCAGCGTCGTTTTCCCGCAGGAACTGGAGCCGCGAAAGTGCACGCCCCCACCCTCAATGCCCATTGGCCGCAGGAGCGGCCCCAGGAAGGCCAGCGACAGGGCGAAGGTCAGTAAGTCATTGCCCTCGGCCTTGGCCGCTACACCTCCACGCCAGCCCGCCAGAGCCCCGCTGCGGCGGTAGTGAAGGGCGGCGGCCTCGCCGGTGAAGATCACATTCTCCCCACCGGTCGGGCCGATCACCTCGCCCGGTAGGACGAACCGGTCCCCACACCAGCCGGTCGCCGACACTAGCGTCAGCCGCCGGGCCGCCGTCACTTGGGTCAGGGCGACCGCGAACTTGTCGGACTTGCCACGGGCGGGCGAGATCGTCAGACCCGCGTCGGCCAGCTCGCCGCGAACCTCGGCCCCGCCGCTGGCCAGCCGACCCTTGGCGATGGGGTGCGTCTTCTCGCGCCCGTCACGGTCCCGGAACCGGATCACTATGGCCCATCCGCCGCCCTCAGGGTCGCGGGCCTCGCCCACCACCTCGAACGGCGCTGCGATCCAAACCGGGATGGGCTTGCCCCCATCCTTCACGAATTGATCGTGCCATAGGCCCTCGCCGTCCATGCGGTAGCCGTGCGGCCACTCCACGCCAGCGGGCTGGGCGTCTGCCCGCGCCGCTGCGATCAAAGCCTGGGCGTCGCCCAGGCCGAACCCCTCCGGCCACGGATCGGCTAGGTCCCACCCCTCGGCCAGGAAGCCCGGTGGTTCGGCGACGGCGACCGACAATGCCCCCGCCGCCCGCGCCAGCCGCGCCACGTCAAGCGCAGCCTTGCGGCCCGGTGCGTCAGCGTCCGGCCAGATCACCACGTCACGGCCCGCCAGCGGGCTCCAATCGACTTTCCCTGTGGCCTTGGACCCGCCCGGCCACGTGACCATGACAAAGCCGCCCAACCGCTCGCCAGCCGCGTCGGCGGTCTTCTCGCCTTCCACCACCAGGACCGTAGCGCCGGGGCGCTGGGCGAGGCCATGGAGCCCATAGAGCGGGCGAGGCTCCGCGAACCCCTTCCAAGCCCACCGCAGCCGCCCGGCATCGCGCCAGAGGGTCAGCGGGAGCACCACCTTGGACCCGTCCGGCTTATCGAACCGGGCGACATAGCCCAGCACCTGGCCGCTGGCGTCGCGATAGGTCCACACCGTCGAAGGCTGGCCGTGCGCCTTGTGCGAGGTCAGTGGCGATGGTGCGACGGACGGGACGGGCGAGACAGGATCGCCAGGGTCAGCTCTGGCCGTCTTGGTCGGCCCTGTCGAACTGGCCGCCCCTCGCCGCACGCGATCGAATGGATCATCGGGTTCATCCGCCATTTGCGACCCTAGGCTTGTTCCAATCGGTGAGACGCGCGGCCAAGTGGCGGACCAGTTCGGCAACCTGGCGCGTTCGTGTCTTTTGCTGGCGCACGTCGTGCGGCAGGGCGTTGGGCGCGGTCATAGTTCCGGCCTCCAGCGGATCCGGTGGCTGAGGCCGCGTAGCCGAAGCCACGTCCGCCACGCCTTGGCGATCCAGCACCTCGCGTAGGGACGACCGATTGTCGCCTCCGGATGCCGCTCGGCCAGGAAGAGGACCAGGACCAAGTCGTCGATCCAGCGGAAGGTAAGTGCTCCGCTGACCAGTACGTTGTCGAAGTAGACGATCCTCGCCTGACGCCAGAGCGCAACCCGCAGCCGCTCCAACTGAGCGTTCGACAACTCGCCGAGCCATTCCAGATACGACACCGAATCTAGATCAAAGAAGTCATCTGGCATCGGTGCACCGGCACTCTCGCCGAGGCGGTGCGGCGATCCATGCATTCCGAGCGCGGCAAAGAGGCCGTCGGCTTTGTCAAAGCGGGCCATCACCGGCCCCCTTCGAACGGATCGACGCCCAGGGCGTCGGCCAGGCGGATCGCGGCGTCGCGTTGGGACAGGTCCAGCAGGTAGGCCACAAGGCCCACCAGGTCCCCGCCAGCGATGCCGGCGGCGAAGTCGCCCCACTTGCCGGTGGTCAGGTTGACCTTGAACGAACCCAGCCTCTTGTCCGGCCGCCTGGGGTTTCGCGCCACCCACTCGCGGCCCTCGCGGCGACCATCGCGAAGGAAGGCCGCCACCACCGTCTCGGCGTTCGCCAGGGCCACCGACGCCACACGGTCGAAGTCGATCCGCCGGCCCTTGCCGACCGCGTCGGCCCGGCTCACAAGGCGGCCCCAGTAGTGGGGTCGGCGTCAGTAGTGGACGTCCGTTTCTGCGATTCTATCCAGGCTGTCAGGTCCGCCGGATCGTAGCAGCACCTCGTCCCCATGCGGATGAAGACAGGTCCGGCTCCGGAGATCATCCGCAGCTTATTCAGGTACGACACGCTCACACCTAGGCGGTCGGCGGCCTCGTTTACATTCAGTAGCTTGGGGGTTTCGAAGGTCATCCTCGGCTTCCTCTCACACCCAGCGGAATTGCTGGGGCAAGGGGAGGATTGTCCGGCTGATAGATGCCAAACTAGCCGATCTAAGAGCCCTGAATACCCGGATTGAGGGGGCTTCTATTCGGGTATTCAGGCGGGCTGGCTAGCTGGATTTCTTGCGGCCTGCCTTGGCGCGCGCGCGCGTGAATAGCGGCGGATTTTGCTTCTCAGCCCAACGGATCGCGGTCTTGAGCGCCTCGCGTGACGGACAGGATTTTTGCCGTCCGAAACCCTGCGATGGCCACTCCTCAGTCGCCCTTTCAAGCACCTCATCTAAGCTGATCGGGTCGAGAAGGATCTCGGCTTGTAGCCAAATCGCGAAGGGACGCCGCCACGTTTCAGCCGCCTTGGCATTCACGGCACCTGTCGTCTTGCCACCACGCACCGCCCCTGCCTTTGACTTGAAGAGTTGCGCGCCGAAGCGGGCGGCGATCTCTTCTTGGCGAACCATTCGGCCAAGCGCGTAGGCCTTATCTGCGAGCGCGGTCAGCCGATCCTCCCGTTCTCCCGCCTCAGCCAAGTTCACTCTCAGCGCGACCAACTGGTCAAAGATCACCTGTGTCGAAAGCGGCTCGAACTCCGGCCAAGTATCGCTCCAGCGTGACTTTTTGTCGAATTGGGTCGGCAGCGGTTCGTTAAGAGCTTTCCTGAATACCTCGGCGAGACTCTCGAGCGTGCGGAGATCGTAGACGCGAGGTCGTTCGAAAAACACGAAGGTCCAAGGCTCGAACGGGCCATCATTTTCGGAAGCGCTGACCCTCGCGCACAGCCAGCTTTCGGCCAGAGGAACCCCCTGATCGCCGTAGACCTCCACAAGGTCAGGCTCCAAGACGGCATCCACCTTCACTCGTGTTGTGGCCGGCGCGCGCAGGCCTGTTGTTTGCAGCCAGCCTTTAAGGCGCGGGTCATCGGCCTCGGTGAGGACGATTTCGACAAGGTCAATGCTCATTTTCGACGACCCGCCCGCCTAGCATAGACCAGGACCGCGCCCGTACGTTCGGCATCGGCCGTCAACTCGACACCCTCCGCATCGAACGCCGCGAGGATCTTCGCGGCCGTTGTGTCCCGAAGTGGCCGACCGTTCTCGAATTGGCTCACAGTGGTCCAAGCGACCCCGGCTTTTGCCGCCAGATCGCGAACCCCCCAATTCAGCAATCCGCGACCGGCGCGTTGCGCTTCCGGGGTTAGCATAGCGTGTCCCTTTCGTTCCTAGAAACGGATACATTGTCACCTTTTCACTTGCAAGCGCGAAGCCGTAAGAGCATACATTGTATGCGCTTAGACGGAATTACACCGATGACCACCACAAACGAAACCCGCCGCGAGGTCATGCAGACCGCCTGGGCGCTGTTTCGCGCCGATCCGGCCCGCACCTTCGCCAACGCACTTGCCGGGGCATGGAGCTGGCTTCGCGGCCGCGCCACCCGCCTCGCCGAGGCGGCCCGGTTCATGGCCCGCAACGCCGGCCGCACCGTCGCCTTTGGCTCCATGCTGCAAAGCCCCATCCGCCGCAGCCTGGGCGGCTCTGCCTATGCGGGCGCCAACGCCCGCTCGGCTGGCTATGTCACCTCGGCCATGGGTCTCTGACCCGTGGCCCGGACCTTGCCCGACCAACCCGCCGACGCTGCTTCCGGCGCGGCCGTCACGCCAGAAGGAGATACCCCCATGAGCGCACTCGCCCAGGTCAAGCGCTTGATCGCCGAAGACTTCCCCCCTGGCCGGTCGCCCCACCGCGCCTGTCGAGGCGTTGACCAGGGGCAGGCCGAGCCGATGGCCGAGTGCATTGCCCGGTGGGCCGAGGCTTGCGCCGAAGCAGACGCGATCATGCAGAGGTCCGACGCGACGTCCGAGGAGGCCAGGACCCTCCACCCGCCCGAGCCCCCCGGCGGCGCCTTTGGTCCCTTCCGGTCCGCCCAGCACCAAGCCGAAGCAGCCTTCTGGCATCGCCAGACAGACGCGATCGACAAGGCCTTTGGTGTCCGCGAACTGGAAGACGCCACCAACCACGCCCACCGCGTTGCCGCCAGGATCGCTGACGACATCCTGACGATGCAGCCCGCTACGCTAGCCGAGGCCGCGCTCAAGTATGGCGTGCTTTTGAAGCACTGCGGCGACGGCAAGGGCGGTATCGACACCGCAGCCCCGTTTCACGCCTTCCTGGCCGACCTGGAGCGGCTCGCCCAGCCCACCGCCCACTGACGGCCCGACCGGCCGCCGGCCCACCCCTGACGCCCGCCCGGCCCCGGCCCGGCGGGCGTTTTCGCGTGGCCCATGGAATCACCCGGCGGACTCCGAAAGCACGGACTGTCAACGCTTTCCGGTGACATTTGGGGGCAAGGTTGCTATCTCTGGGTAACACCTGGGGCGGCCAGGAGAGGCGCGAGCGCATGAACGCCAGCACAAGCTACAAGGTTCGGGTCAGCCTCGAGCGCCGCGACGATGGCGGCTTGCGCGTGTGGAGCGAGGATCTTCCGGAACTCGTGCTCTCGCACGCCGACGCCGACAAGGTGATCGCCGATATCCCCCGGGCCATGGAAGCGATTCTGTCGACCCGCCTTGGCGCGGCCGTTCACGTCGAGGAATTGGCCACACTCCCCGGCCTCGGCCACGAAGCGGCGCCCGTCGCGATGCCGCCGGCCGCCGCCCTCCGCGAATTCGCCGCCCGCGCAGCATAGGCCGTGCTTCGGGGCCGCTTCCTGACCCGACCCGAATGGGAGGCTAAGCTACGCGAGCTGGGCGCGGCCCCGGCCGCCGGCCTCGGCCCGCTGAATACCGCCGAGTGGTGGCGTCGGCCCGGCTACCCGCCCTTCACCGTCCCTATCGAGGATGACGGCCGGTGCGACTTCTGGGCGTTCCGGCGGGTCTATGAAGCCCAAGGTGGACGGCCTCTGTCCAGCGATCCGCAGTAGTCCGGCCCCATCCTTAGGCGTCCCTGCGCACGCCGTTCGCGATGGTTGGATGCTGGACGCCCACCAGACGCGCCACTGACCACGATCCTATGTCGGCAATATCCCACGACCCCCTCGCCGAGGGGGTCGCGTAGGCCACACTCGCGCGGGGAAACCGGCCCATCCGCGAACGAATATGCCCCGCGATCCGGACCCCTGGCGCGGCGCGGCCGGGTCATGGGCGGGAGGCGAGCGGTTCCCAGTAGTTCCCACTTCCAAGAGCAAGAGTGGGAACCGCTAAACTCAACTTAAGTATCTAGTTTTCAACTACATAAGAGAGGGGTTCCCAGAGTTCCCAGGGTTCCCACCCACTTTCTCGCCTCCCGCATCGCATCGATCCCAGCCGCCTTTCACACGGGTTCACCGGAGTATCCACAACGTCACCCGCTCGGCCATGCTCTCCAGCTGTAATATCTCTCCGCTACGCCGACCCCGTCGTCCGCCACCCGCGCAGGTCACCGGGAGCCCCCGAGTTTAGGTAGAGCTTGAGTTCTTTAGGCTTGCCGAATTCGTCTCAGACTGGACAGGGGGCGCGGTGCGCAATGCCCGCAGCCGAAGATCCTCTTGGAAGGACCCTAGGCCCCCCACCCCCACGGGGCACGCGAGGTCAGCCCGCTTGACCACCACCTCGTTGGACAGTCGGCTCGCCGACACAAGCCGACCCCCGCGCGCGAGTGTGGCCTCCCCAGACCCCCAACCGCGCGACCTCCATAGCCCAAAGGCATGGCCGAGCCCGCCGGTAGACCCGCCGCGTGGCCCCTGGCGAGGCCCATGACCAAACCCCGCTGCTTACAGGCTGCTTACATAGAGACGTGCCGCGCCGATCCGGCCTCGACACCGACCCGAGAAGTATCTCTAAGTCATTGTATTATCTGTATTCCTGGTGGAGCCGAGGGGAATCGAACCCCTGACCTCCTCATTGCGAACGAGGCGCTCTACCATCTGAGCTACGGCCCCCAGGAAGGCGCGGAATAAGGCGACTGCGGCCTCTCCTGTCAAGCGACGGTTGGCCTCTCGAAGACAAAGCCTGCCTTGTCAGCGCCGCAAAGGCCGGTAGAACCGGGTTTATGACGGGTTTCATCTTCGCCGTGATCAGCGGCATCCTCAGCCTTCTGGTCTTCGCCATCATCGCCAGCGCGATCCTATCGTGGCTCGTGGCCTTCAATGTGGTCAACATCCGCCACCCGGTGGCGCAAGGCGTCGTGCGGGGCTTGGACGCCATCACACGGCCGGTGCTTAGACCCTTTCAGCGGTTCATTCCTCCGCTCGGTGGGATGGACCTGTCGCCGATTGTGGCGATTATCGTGATCCAGGCCGCGCGGCAGTACCTGCTGCCCTGGCTCTTCGCGCCGTTGTTCCGCCTCATCGGCTGACGCCTCGGTCGCGGTAATGGCCAGTCGAACGTCCGGCACGCGCGCCGACCTTGCCCGAATGATTGCCGACGCGCGGCGGATCGTGGTGTTCACCGGCGCGGGAATCTCGACCGAGAGTGGCATCCCAGACTTCCGCAGCCCCGGCGGCGTCTGGAGCAAGATGAAGCCCATCCAGTTTCAGGATTTCGTCGCCAGCGCGGATAAGCGCCGCGAATCCTGGGAGCGCGCCTTCTCCGGCCGCGCCGGATGGGTTGGCCGCGAACCCAACGCCGGGCACGCGGGCGTCGCGCGGCTGATCGCACAGGGCCGGGCCAGCGCCGTGATCACCCAGAACGTCGACAATCTGCATCAGGCGTCCGGGATTCCGGCCCATCAGGTAATCGAACTTCACGGCAACGCCAGCTACGCCACCTGCCTGGCGTGCGGCGAGCGCCACGAACTGGACGAGCTGAGGGCGCGCTATGAGGCCACCGGCGATCTGCCCGCTTGCCAAGTCTGCAACGGCATCGTCAAGACCGCGACCATCTCGTTCGGCCAATCCATGCCCATCGAACCTATGGCCCGCGCTCAACGCGAGACGATGGCGTGCGACCTCTTCTTGGTGTTGGGGTCGTCGTTGGTGGTTTACCCAGCGGCGGGTTTTCCGGTCATGGCCCAGCGCAACGGCGCGGTCTTAGCCATCGTCAACCGCGAGGAAACCGAGCTCGACGGCTATGCCGATCTGGTCCTGCATGACGAGATCGGTCCG
>JAYTWT010000411.1:0-5114 GCA_043743295.1 Alphaproteobacteria bacterium
AGGTCCTGGCCGCCCGGCAGGTGGTTGGACGCCATCAATTCCACAGTCTTGGGTGCCAGAATCCGCGCGCCTTCGAACTCGCCGCCATTCACCAGCATGTTGGCGAACCGCATGTAGTCCGCCGCCGTACCGACCAGACCGCCGCCGCCAGACAACAGCTTGGGCGGCGTCAGATAGGGGCTCGTGGTGGGATCATCCTGCAGCTTCATCTTGCCGCCGGGCTCGGCGCTGTAGCAGGCGGCGAAACGGCTGCGTTGATCCTCGCGCACGGAGAATCCGGTGTCGACCATCTCCAGCGGATCGAAGACGCGCGCCTGAAGGGCCTGGTCCAACGGCTTGCCGGACACCTTCTGCACCAGATAACCGACCACATCGGTGGAGACGGAATAGTTCCAGGCCTCGCCCGGTGAAAACTCCAGGGGCAGCTTGGCCAGCATCTGGATCATCTCCTCCAGATCGTGATCGCCATGCATGTCTTCCAGTTTGAGCTTGCGATAGGCGGCGTCAACATTGGTGCGGTTCTGAAAGCCGTAGGTAAGGCCCGAGGTATGGCGCATCAGGTCGACCACCTGCATCGGCCGCGCCGGCGGCGTGGTGAGGTAGGGGCCGACACCTGCCGCGAAGACCTGCAGGTTCGCCCACTCGGGAATGTGTTTCGCCACGGGATCGTCCAAGGCGATCAGCCCCTCCTCGACTAGGGTCAGTAGCGCGACGCAGGCTACCGGCTTGGTCATGGAATAAAGGCGAAAGACGCTGTCCTCGGCTAAGGGCACGCCGCGCTCGACATCCTGGTGGCCCAACACCGTCTGGTGAAAGACCTCGCCATCGCGCGCCAGCAGCAGCTGGGCGCAGGACATCCGGCCGGGACCGACGTATTTCTCTTGGAGGAAGCGGTCCAAGCTGTCGAGGCGACCTTGTGAAAACCCGTGTTCCTCAGCCTTACCCATAGCGTTCCGTTCCCAGTGACTCGAAGCCGCATTTGCCCTTGCCTTCCGCGCCGTCGCAAGCGTGAGATCGAGACCCGCCTCCGGAGCCTTGCGATGTCGACAGTCAGCGTTGAGCAGAATGGCCGTATCGCCATCGTCACCATCGAAAGACCCGAACGGCGCAACGCTGTTGACGGGGTCACGGCCCAACAGCTGTACGATGCGTTCAAGGCGTTCGATGCGGATGACGCCCTGAACGTGGCGGTCCTGACCGGTCGCGGCGGATTCTTCTGCGCTGGCGCGGACCTGAAGGCGATCAGCGCCGGTAGCGGTAATCCGGTGAAACAAACCGGCGACTTCGGGCCGATGGGCTGCACGCGCCTGCGCCTTGGCAAGCCGGTGATCGCCGCCATTGAGGGACCCGCCGTGGCGGGCGGGCTGGAGGTGGCCTGCTGGGCGGACCTAAGAGTGGCCGCCGAGGGTTCGAGCTTTGGGGTGTTCTGCCGTCGGTTCGGGGTGCCATTGATCGACCTAGGCACGGTGCGTCTGCCACGCCTGATCGGAGCGTCGCGGGCGATGGACCTTATCCTCACAGGCCGACCCGTGGACGCGCAGGAAGCCTTCGACATTGGTCTTGCCAATCGGCTTGCGCCGAAGGGGGAGGCCCTTTCAGTCGCCCTGGATCTCGCCCGCCAGATCAGCGCCTTTCCGCAACTGTGCATGCGCAACGACCGGCTCTCGGCTTTGGAGCAGTGGTCGTTGGATTGGGATCAAGCCCAGGCCGCAGAAGTCGCCTACGGGATGGAGACGCTGCGCACAGGCTCAGCGACCGAGGGCGCTACCCGGTTCGTCGGCGGCCAGGGACGCAGCGGGGCGTTTTTATGACGCGGCACGGCGGAGACTAAGCCGCGTCGGCGATTGTAATCTCGAGGGACAAGCCCGCTGCGACCGTCAGGTTTACCAAGGCGTCCAGCGAGAACTTGCTCAACTTTCCACGAAGGAGATCATTCAACCGGGGACGCGTGATGCCGAGCCTCAGGGCCGCCGCCTGCTGTGAGCTCTCCCAGGATTCGACCCGCGTTTTCAGCACCGACAGGAGCTTCGCCCGCAGCTTCAGATTTTCGGCTTCAGCAGGACTGTCGGCCAGCGCATCGAAGACGTTGTCGAAGGTTTCTACGTCCACGGTCTATTCCTTCCAGGCTTTGAGTCTGCGGCGGGCCAAATCAATATCCTTGGCCGAGGTCTGTTGCGTCTTCTTCTGAAAGGCGTGCAGCACCAGTATCCGATCCGGCAACGTGGCGAGATAGATCACGCGGAATGCCCCTGACGGTTCGCGGATGCGGATTTCGCGAACGCCCGGCCCGACGGATTTCATCGGCTTCCAATCCGCCGGATCATTCCCAGACTGAACTTCGCTCAGCTGAAATCCCGCCTCTACCCGGACATCAGCGGGAAAGTCCCGCAGCCTCGCGAGGCTGTCACCCAGGAAAGAGACGAGCTTCATCTCGAAAGATGTATCCGTTTCGATACAATCACGCAAGCCAAGCCTGATGTAGGACCCCCGTGACCGCTACTGTGCCGCGTTGCGCTTGCATGGCCCCCGGCCTAGCGTACCGCCAATACGAAAAAGACGCTGGGAGGCGCGGCCATGGCCTGGGATTTCGAAACCGATCCTGAGTTCCAGAAGAAGCTAGACTGGATCGAAGACTTCATGCGCGACGAGGTCGAGCCGCTTTCGCACCTGGGGCTGGCTGTGCGGGGTTCGCTGGGACGCGACAAATTCATTAAGCCGCTGCAGCAGAAGGTAAAGGACCAGGGCCTGTGGGCCTGCCACTTGGGTCCAGAGCTGGGCGGTCAGGGCTATGGCCAGCTCAAGTTGGGGCTGATTAACGAGAAGCTAGGCCGCAACGGCCTGGCCCCCACCATCTTCGGCTGTCAGGCACCGGATAGCGGCAACGCCGAGATCATTGCGCACTACGGTACAGATGCGCAGAAGGAGCGCTATCTCTGGCCGCTGTTGAACGGTGAGATCCGCTCGGCCTTCTCGATGTCAGAGCCCACCGGCGGGTCCGATCCGCTGACCTTTAAGACGCGCGCCGTGCTGGACGGCAACGAGTGGGTGATCAACGGCGAGAAGTGGTATTCCACCAATGCCCGCTACGCCAAGGTTCTGGTGGTCTATGCGGTGACCGATCCGGACGCCAAGGACCCCTACCGGCGCACCTCGATCTTCCTGGTTCCGACCGACACACCCGGGGTCCGCATAATCCGCAATGTGGCGGTGGGCGCTGGCGGTGAGATCGGCGGCGGTAACGAGGGCTACGTCGAATACAAAGATGTTCGCTTGCCCTACGACGCCCTGTTGGGTGAGCGCGGGGCGGCGTTTGTGATCGCTCAGGTGCGGCTGGGCGGGGGGCGCGTCCACCACGCCATGCGCACGGTCGGGGCCTGCCAGAATGCCCTGGACCTGATGTGCCAGCGGGCGGTCAGCCGCAATACCCGCGACGGTAAACTGGCCGACCTGCAAATGGTCCAGGCCGACATCGCCGACAGCTGGATTGCGCTGCAGAGCTTCCGGCTGATGGTGCTGCACACCGCCTGGCTGATCGACAAGCATCAGGACTATCAGCTGGTCCGCAAAGACATCGCGGCCATCAAGGTGATGACCCCCAAGGTCTATGGCGACATTGCCACCAAGGCCGCTCACCTGCACGGTGCCCTGGGGGTCTCCAACGAGATGCCGTTCATGCACATGGTGACGTCATCGCTCGTGATGGGCATCGCTGACGGCCCGACCGAGGTCCACAAGATCACGGTCGCCAAGCAGGTGCTGAAGGATTACCGCCCCGACAATGACCTCTTCCCCGCCTATCACATCCCCAAGCTGAAAGAGGCGGCCGAGGAGCGGTACGCCAAAGAACTGAGTGAGCTGAAGGCGGCCTATGCGGCGCAGCGGGCGACAGAGCGGGCGTAACCTTTCGGGGGTAGCGCACATACGAACGCCGTCCTAAACGAAGCGGCATGACCGGTCGCAAACCCCTGATCCTTGGCCTCGGCGGAACCATCCGTGCCGGATCCACCACTGAAAAGGCACTGATCCTTGCGCTTAAGCGTGCCGAGGCGTTGGGGGCCGAAACTCGGCTGCTGGGCGGGGCGTTCCTGGGCACGCTGCCGATCTTTGATCCGCGTCCTGGCGAACCCACCCCGGGACAGCAGACTCTGGCAGATGCCGTGCGGCAGGCCGACGGCCTGATTGTGGCCAGCCCAGGCTATCACGGCTCGATCTCCGGGGTGATCAAGAACGCGCTCGACACCCTGGAGATGACCGGCAAGGATGCTGAGCCCTACCTGACCGGCAAGCCGGTGGGTACGGTGATTACAGCGGCTGGCGCTCAGGCCGGCGGCACCACCTTGGTGGCGCTCAGGTCGATCATACATGCCTTACGCGGCTGGCCGACACCGTTCGGGGCGGCCCTCAACGCGAGCTCCGAGATGTTCGACACCAATGGAGCCTGCCGGGATGAGAAAGACGCTTGGCAGCTCGAGACCGTCGCCGAGCAGGTCATGTCGTTTGCAAGGATGAAGGCCGTCTGATGAAACGTCCCTATCTGGTCCCCCCATCCGCGGGCCACGACGCCGAGGGCGTCACCGGTGCCATCAGTCCGATCGAGGACATCATCGAGGACGCCCGCAACGGACGGCCCTATATCCTGGTGGACGCCGAGGACCGGGAGAACGAGGGCGATGTCATCATCCCGGCCCAGTTCGCGACGCCCGACCAGATCAACTTCATGGCCAAGCACGCGCGCGGCCTGATCTGCC
The DNA here is from genome assembly GCA_043743295.1 of Alphaproteobacteria bacterium. Lineage (GTDB taxonomy): Bacteria > Pseudomonadota > Alphaproteobacteria > Caulobacterales > Caulobacteraceae > Phenylobacterium. Next base: position 4,749 of record JAYTWT010000411.1, read on the forward strand.
TGTCTATCACCGCCGAGCGCGCCCGTCAGCTGCGCCTGCCGCCCATGGCCGCGGAGAACCGCGAGGGCATGGGGACGGCCTTCACCGTCTCCATCGAGGCTGGCGAAGGCGTCACCACCGGAATTTCCGCAGCCGATCGCGCCCGCACCGTGTCGGTGGCGATCGATGCCTCCAAGGGGCGCGACGACATTGTCACCCCCGGCCACGTCTTCCCGCTGGTGGCGCGCGAAGGCGGGGTGCTGGTCCGTGCGGGCCACACCGAAGCGGCAGTCGACATCTCAAGGCTGGCGGGCCTCAACCCGGCGGGCGTGATCTGCGAGATCATGAAGGATGACGGGACGATGGCGCGGATGGACGACCTGCTGG
>JAYTWT010000412.1:0-1920 GCA_043743295.1 Alphaproteobacteria bacterium
AGACCCCGCGCGACCTCGCCCAAATGACTGGCGGGATCAAGTTGGGCGACGATCTGGTTCAGAGTCGGGGGTACGTCGATGCCGAAGGCACCAGCTACCTGCGCGATCAGACCATTGAGCCGAGGGGCGTAGGCGACGAGTTGGCCGCCGAAAGCCGTCGCGTTATCGACAATGAAGAATGCCGCCCCGCCGAAGATGACGATCGACAGCACCACGGCCAGCGGCGTGGCTACCGCGCGCGACACGCCAGGCATCCGTTCGCGTAACACGCGGGCAAACCCGTCGATCATGAAGGCGACGAACAACGCCAATGCCAACGGCGTCATGATGTCGGCCAGAACGTAGAGGATCGCGCCGCCCGCTATCACCGCTAGGATCACCAAGGCGTTGCGCGAGACCGTGTCGGGGTTGCTGGCGGACATCTGAGCTCTCGGCGTGGTCATCTTGACGGTCTGTCACATCGACGAGGCCGCTCGGTTTGGCGCAAACTATCGAGGTTCGGCGTATGTTGGGAGGGGGATTGCCTCCGGGTGCCAAAATCGCGGTGAACGACCGCCGCAGAACGCTCCCACTGGCGGCTCGAGGCGGCCCCGGCTAGGTTCAAGTCTCGTTCCTTCCCGACCCCATTTGAGGACCTAGCCATGGCCGACACCGGCGTGATGATCGGCTTTTCGGATCACATCGAGCAACTGCTGCTCAACCGCGCCAACCGACATGGCCTGGTGGCCGGCGCGACGGGTACGGGCAAGACCGTCACTTTGCAGATCTTGGCCCAGGGGTTCTCGGACGCTGGCGTCCCGGTGTTCGCCGCCGACGTGAAGGGCGACTTGTCCGGTATCAGCGCGATAGGCGTGCCGAACGAGAAGATGCTGGCCCGTGCAGCAGGCATGAACCTGACGCTGGTACCCGTCGCCGCGCCCACGGTGTTCTGGGACCTGTTCGGCGAGGCGGGCCACCCGATCCGCGCGACGGTGTCGGAGATGGGTCCGCTATTGATCTCGCGGATGCTGGAACTGAATGACGTCCAAGAAGGCGTGCTCTCCGTGGTGTTCCGCGCCGCCGACGAAGAGGGCCTGCTGCTGATGGACCTGAAAGACCTGCAGGCTGCGCTGGCCCACGCGTCTGAGAATGCCAAGGACCTGTCCGCCCGCTATGGCAACATCTCGCCGGCGACAATCGCCACGATCCAGCGCGGCTTGCTGGTGCTGGAGGATCAGGGTGGCACCCACCTGTTCGGCGAACCGGCCCTGCAGCTTTCTGATCTGATGCGCACCGATCCGCAGGGGCGCGGCTATGTGAACCTGCTGGCCGCCAACAAGCTGATCGCGAACCCCAGGCTCTACGCCACTTTCCTGCTGTGGCTGATGAGCGAGCTCTTCGAACAGCTGCCTGAGGTGGGCGATCCGGATAAGCCCCGGTTGGTGTTCTTCTTCGACGAGGCGCATCTCCTCTTCCGCGATGCCCCCCGGCCCTTGTTGGAGAAGGTGGAGCAGGTGGTGCGCCTGATCCGCTCCAAGGGTGTCGGTGTCTACTTCATCACCCAGAATCCGGCGGACATTCCCGACACGGTGCTGGGCCAGCTGGGCAACCGCGTCCAACACGCCCTGCGCGCCTACACCCCCGCCGACCAACGCGGACTTCGCGCGGCGGCGGACAGCTTCCGCGCCAACCCGGCCTTTGACACCGCCGAGGCCATCCAGGCCCTGGGGGTCGGCGAGGCGCTGGTCTCGGTGCTGGACGAGAAGGGCGCGCCGACCGTAGTTCAGAAGACAATGATCCGCCCACCCAACTCGCGGATGGGCCCAGCCCTGCCTGCCGAGCGCGTCGCCCTGATGGGTCAGAGCCCGGTGCGCGGTCTCTATGACACGGCGCTAGACCGGGAGTCGGCGTTCGAGGTGCTGCAGAAGGCCCGTGCCGCAG
>JAYTWT010000413.1:0-1508 GCA_043743295.1 Alphaproteobacteria bacterium
CCCCCTAGGGAATTAGCAACACCCGGCCCACGGCCTGCCGGCTCTCAATATAGCGGTGCGCGGCGGCGGCCTCCGAGAGGGGGAACGTCCTATCGATCAGCACTTTCAGTTCGCCCTTAGCCACGTCCGCGATGAGTTTGGCGATGTTTTTCTGCACCCGTTCTGTCCCGATCTCTGCTCCGAGGAAGACCCCTGACAGGGTGCGGTTACCGCCCATCATCGAGCCCACATCGACGCGCATCGGCTCGCGGCCGGCAGCGCCCACCATCGAGACGCGCCCGCGGTAGGCCAGCGACAATATCGAGGACTGCAGAGTTGGTCCGCCGACCGAATCGACGATGACGTTGACGCCCTTCTTGTCGGTCAGGCGCATGACCTCCTGAACCACGTCATGGGTTTTGTAGTTGATGCCGTGGGTCAGGCCGATAGCCTTCAGCTTCTCAAGACGCTCATCGGACGATGCGGTCGCCAGGATCATCGAGGCGCCGGCCCGAGCGGCCAACTGGATGGCAGCCACGCCCACGCCCGAGGCGCCGGCCTGGACCATGACCGTTTCGCCCTTCTGAAGGCGTCCGAACTCGAACAGGCAGTCGTCGGCAGTTCCGAAGGTGACGGGGATCACAGCGGCGAGCTTGGCATCCATTCCATCGGGGATCACCCAGGCGGTCTTGGCGGAGACGGCGCGCAGTTCGGCGTGGCTGCCCCAGCCGCCGGTGGTGGCGACGCGCTGGCCGACCTTCAAAGTGGTGACCTCCGAGCCGACCTCGATGATCTCGCCCGCAGCCTGGTAGCCGACAACATGTGGCTTGGTCATCAGCGGGCCGCCGTGGCGGTTGAGGGTGTCGCCGCCCTCAATCGAGACCGCCTCGACCCGGATCACGACGCCCTTGGCGTGGCAGATGGGATCGGGAACATCCTCATACTTTAGGACGTCGGGCGCGCCGTTTTCATAGTAGACCGCCGCCTTCATGATCGTCTCCACCGTCGCAAGTCTGATCGTCCGCTCAAACGGACGTTTGACACCACCCATTTCACGCTGAAGTTTGGGGCGCAAGGGAGGACACCGGCTGATGCGACTCGCCAAGCCCCGGTTGGACATCGGGCTCGCCACCGACGCGCTGCCGTCCATGCTGGCGTTCTGGCAGGACAAGGTCGGCGCCGCCTTTGATCACCTGCTGCCGATCGGCCGAGGCCAGGACCAGCATCGCCACGACGTCCGCGGCAGTGTGCTGAAGATCAACCATCATTCCCAGCCGCTGCCGGACAATCCGCCCAGCGGCTATCGCGAACTGTTGATTGCGCGCGAGGGAATGGTCGCCGCTCAGCCCATGGTCGATCCTGAAGGCAATCGAGTGTCTCTGGTTCCTCCGGGCCACGATGGAGTAACCCAGATCGGCGTTCGTCTCGCGGTTCGCGACCTTGCCGCTCACCGTCGGTTCTACGCCGAGGTGTTGGGGCTGCCCGAGGAGCGGCGGGGGACGTTCCGCGCCGGCGAGAGCCTGATCCTG
>JAYTWT010000414.1:0-12229 GCA_043743295.1 Alphaproteobacteria bacterium
TGTGGCGAATTATGTGCTTCCCGAAGCCGATGCCTGGGTCCAACCAGATGCGATCTCGCCTGACGCCTGCGGCCATAGCCGCCTCCGCGCGCTCCGCCAGAAAACTGACAACCTCGGCGACCACATCGTCATAGCGAGGCGCAGTCTGCATGGTTCCGGGCTCGCCCTGCATATGCATCAGCACAACCTCGCAGCCGAGGTCAGCTGCGACACCCAGGCTACGCCTTGAGAACCGTAAGGCGGTGACGTCGTTCCAGAGACTTGCTCCCGCCGCCACGGCCGCCTCGGCCACCTCGGGTTTCCGAGTGTCCACGGAAAGGGTGATCCGGCTTGTCGCGCGGATGGCGCTGATCAGCGGAACGATCCGCGCGATCTCGACCCCGGCGGCAACCGGCGCCGCGCCGGGCCGGGTGGACTCTGCGCCGAGATCCAGGATGTCAGCCCCGTCGGCGATCTGCCGCATCGCCTCCTTCAATGCGGCGTCCATCGCCAGAAACCGACCGCCGTCTGAAAAGCTGTCAGGGGTCGTGTTGACGATCCCCATTACTCTGGGGGTTACCGACGCGGAACTCATCTCAATGTTGGGCGGTTGCGCTGTCATGGGACCTCGTTCCCTCATACTGTCGTGGGCGCGATAAGGGAAAGGTAAGGTGCGATGCCGGAATTCTCAGGGACCAGCGCCAGGGACACGCTCACAGGCTCGGCCGGATCGGACGTGATTTCCGGCCGCGACGGCTCGGACACTATCTTCGCCGGCGCGGGCGACGATGTCGTCTACGGCCATTCCGTCGCCGACACCCAGGCCGGCTCGCATCTGATTGACGCCGTCGGCGTGGTCTCCGGGCTCTCCAACCCGCTGTTCGCAGCCTCGCCGCCGGGCGACCCGAACCGCCTTTTTGTCATTGAGCAGCACACCGGACGCATCCGCATCCTCGATCTCAACACCGGCCAGCTCAACAGCGATCATTTCCTGGACCTACCGGACGCGAGCCTGGCCGCCGGCGGCGAGCAGGGGCTGTTGGGCCTAGCCTTCCACCCCGACTACGCGGTCAACGGCCTGTTCTACGTCAACCTCACCAACGCGACAGGCAATACAGAGATCCGCGAGTTCCACCGCGCCGACAGCAACCATGCCGAAGCCGGCAACGGACGATTGATCCTCGGCTATGACCAACCGTTCTCCAACCACAACGGCGGCTGGCTCGGGTTCGGGCCGGACGGGTTCCTGTATATCGCCTCGGGCGATGGTGGGTCGGGGGGTGATCCCCAGAACAATGCGCAGAACCTGACCTCTCTCCTGGGCAAGATCTTGCGCATCGATGTCAACGCTGACGCTTTCCCGACCGATCCCAACCGCAACTATGCCATCCCGACCAGCAACCCCTTCGCAGGCGCAACGGCCGGTGCCGACGAGATCTGGCTCTACGGACTGCGCAATCCCTGGCGAGCCAGCTTCGATAGCGCCACGGGCGACCTGTGGATCGGCGACGTCGGCCAGAATGCCCGCGAGGAGGTCGATGTGATCTTGGCGGGCCAAGGCGGCGCGAACCTCGGCTGGCGGATCAAGGAGGGCCTGGCGACCTACTCATCTGGATCATTCTTGGGTCTGACAGACCCGATCCTAGACTACGGACGCACCACACCGCTCTACAACGGATTCTCGATCACCGGCGGCTATGTCTATCACGGCCCCGGTGGTGCCAACGGGCTCTACGTCTTTGCAGACTATGTGACGGGCAACCTCTGGACCGTGAGCTATGCGGGCGGCCAAGCGCAGGATTTCACCAACCGTAACGCCCAACTGGTCGTTTCGGGCGGCGACTTCGACCAGATCGCTTCGTTCGCCGTCGACGGCACCGGACGGCTCTATGTGATCGGCCTGGACGGTGACATTCACCGCTTGGCACCTCGGGCCACCGCTGGGGATGGCGGCGACTACCTGCGTGGCGAGGAGGGTAACGATCAGCTGTTCGGTGGCCTCGGCTTCGACGACATCAACGGCAACATGGGCGATGACACGGCCTCCGGCGGCCAGGGCGACGACTGGGTGGTGGGCGGCAAGGATCAGGACCTGCTCTCCGGCGACGAGGGGGCCGATATCGTGCTCGGCAACCTTGGAGACGACACCTGCGACGGCGGGGTCGGCGATGACATCGTGCGCGGCGGCCAGGGCAATGACATCCTGAGGGGCGGGACTGGTGCCGACTTCCTGTCCGGCGACAAGGGCGACGATACGATTACCGGCGGCACGGGTGCGGACACCTTCAATAGCTTCGGCGACGCAGGCGTGGATCGCGTGCTGGACTTCAACCGCGCCGAGGGGGACCGGGTGAGGCTGGACCCCGGCAGCACGTTCACGGTGGCGCAGGTGGGCGCCGACACGGTGGTCAGCGTCGGCGGCGGGGCCCAGGTGGTGCTGGTGGGGGTGAGCCTGGCGGGGCTGGGCTCGGACTGGGTGTTTGTGGGGTAGGTTTGGAACCACGGAAGACACGGATTTCACGGAAGGGGTGGGGGCGGTGGGGACGCTAGGGCCATACCCCACCGCCGCTCCTCCCGGCGAATGCCGGGACCTAGACCATATGGCTCCGCCTCACCGCAGAAATCGCGGATGGACGCAGAAAGGTGTGCCGGGTGGGGCGGTTCGGTTTGATGGCTTTCCGTGAGTTCCGTGTTTCCCGTGGACCCGTTCGGAGGCGATGCCCGGATCGACGCCGCAAGGATTTCAACCACGAACAGGCACGAAAAGACACGAGAGTGTACGGGAGGGTCGGGCGGACTGAGGTCTAGCTCGGCGCCGCAATGCCGGGAGTAATTATGTATTGGGTCCCTTTAACCCCCGAGCGGCCCGATTTTCGCAATGCATCGTCTCAGCTTGAACGTGCACCCGCAGAGAGTGCAAGGTAGATGGCCGAGGCATGCTCCTAAGGGGCGCGAGAGGGCGGATGGGAAGTTCTTACATCGAACTCAAGGGTCCGATAGCGGACCTTTTTGAGCCGCTCCAGAACGAGAAGGGGTACGTGCGCCATCGCATCGGGCGGCTGGCGCACTACACTTCGGCCGACGCCTTCAGCTCCATCATCCGGAACGGCCAGATCTGGATGTCCAACCTGGAATCGATGAACGATTTCGAAGAGATCAAGTCGGGCGCCCAGATCGTCAGAGATGTGTTCGTCACTAGTGGAGAAAGGATCTTCGAAGACGATGTGTTCAATAACGTCTTGGAGCAGTTCGACCTCCAGATGCAATCCATCAGGCCGGAATCATATGCATGGTCGCTGTCCGAATACGACCAAAGTGCCAACATCTCTCAACAATTGCCGATGTGGAACAGATACGGTGCCGATGGTGATGGTATTTGCATGATATTCAAGAAGGACAACATCTTGTTGGATGTGTACACTGGAGATCCGATATATTGGACGCCAATGTATTATAGGTCCGCGGAAAATTTTCGTGACCGTATAAAGCATGTACTGTCGCACTGTTCGCACATGATCGGCGTGTACTACATGCAGGACGAGTGCACCGTTGGAGACGAGTATGCGTGGTTCGGGTCAACCATCGTGTGGGTGCTCATCGCGCTCGCAATGTCACATAAGCATGAAGCCTAAGCGCTGGAGCGAGAAATCCGGCTGATGCATATCGCTTCGCTGCACCCTCAGCTTCCTGCAGGCCTGCATCTGTCGGGCGTCAGTGTCCGAGGGAACCTGCGGCCTATCCTTCAGATGGACCTCGCCAGCTACCCGACCCAGAGAAGTCGAAGCCTCGCGCTTCACGACATCCTCGAACGTGTGATCGTCGACCCGTCGATCGACTCCTCCCAACAGCGACGGGCTGCAGAGCTGCTGCTCAAGCAGCACGATCTCGGACATGTGGTCGTCGAGGAGACGAACATTCCGTTCCGCCGGAGCGTCTGACAGATTTATGGGTAAGCGGTGACATCGCGTAATTGAGGTAGGCCTATCCAACTTTGGGATACGAAGTCGAGGCGAGTGGATCGCAGCGCTTTGTCGACAGGAATTCCGGAGTTTGGGGGCGGGCGGCGGCGCGGTTTAGCCAGCGTGCCGGGCACGAACGGCTTTCGCGGCGGGGCGGTCATAGCAGCGCTTCCGCCAGTCGACTGTCGGTGCGTGGCGGTCCACTACCAGCGGCTTCGAACGCGATGGTGACAGCACGCAGGCCACGTTGAAGTCCGCGATGGTGAAGCGGTCTTGCGACAACCAAGGACGGCACGACAGCGCGGCGTCGAGCTGGTCGAGCGCCCTATGCGCCTCGGCCTCGGCGAACGGAGCCATCGGACCCTTGTAGACCGGCAGGCCACCGTCTCTCCGCACCCAAGGTTCGAGGTGCGCTTGCGCCCACAGCGTCCAGCGCCAAGCGTCAGCCTCGCCTGCCGCGTCGGCGGGATACAACGCGTCGGGGCCGGGCGATCTGAAGGTCTTGGCGAGGTAGAGATTGATCGCCAGCGACTCCGCCAAGCAAAAGCCGTCATGATCGATGGCGGGGACGGCACCCAAAGGGTTCACGCGCCGAAAGGCATCGGTCTTCAGCCACGGATCATCCCACGCGACAGGGACGTGTTGGTAATCGAGCCCCAGCTCCTCAGCCATCCAAAGCGTGCGCATAGTGCGAGAACGCGGCGAGCCGTAGATCGTGAGAGCCGTGGGCGTGGTTAGCGGAGTTGGTCGGACAGCGCGAGTATGGCGTTCTCAAAAATTGACGGGTGCTCAGGGGATTTTCGCATCTTTCTGCGTGGCACGCTGTGCCTTCTTCGGGTTGGCCGCGCTTTATGACCTGGGTCTCGGCAGGCGCCGGGATGAGCGAGGGTTGGGGGTGGCAGAGTTTGGTTATAACCTAGTTTGTTCTGTTTTTGTTCTTGCGTTAAACAAACACTTGTGAGACACTGAATGGGCGTCGATCAGTGCCTTCGCCAACCGCCCTCGGGCGGACAGCGGGAGCACGAAGAGTCCGACCATTTTGCCTGTTGCAGCGATTACCTCGCTGCAAGCTAGGGCTAGGTGCATGCGCCTAGCCTTCAACTAAGCGATTGGAGAGATGTCTTGCCTGGAACAGGATCATTTGCCCGAGGGGACGCGGCGCGGAGCGTGCCGGATACCTTGGCGGAGCCTTATGCCAAGATGGTGGCGCAGCAGCGTGCGAACAACGAACGACAGGCGGCCGCTTTGGGACGGCAGTGGCAGGACAGGCTGAGGCCCCAGCTATCACAGGCGCGATCACAGACGGCGACGGTGATGCCCTTGGCGGACCGAATGTATCGGGGGTCTGGCGACGACATGGCTGATCTTCGTCGGCAACAGGCGGAGTTCAAGGCGGTCACGCGTGATATCAGCCGGGACAATGCATGGATGGCGGTGCCTGCGCTGGCTCCGGTAGCCATCGTGGCGGGGCTTGAAGGCGCGGCCTATGTCGCGAGCCGCCTCGCCCCACCTGTGGCTCGGTATGTGCCGAATGTCACACCGTGGAAATGGCCACCCCTTCGAGGCGATACATGGGCGACTCGAACGGGGCAGCGGGTGCACGCGGAATTGAAGAACCGTGTCGCGCAAAAGCCAGGTTGGGACCCGGAGCCGCGCGTGCCTCTCGACAATGGTGGGATCATTCGACCTGATGTTCGTACGCCCTACCGAATGCGCCCAAATGGCACAAAGCCGGAGGCCTACTACATGGAACTGAAGCCAAACACGCCGACAGGTCGTGCCGCCGCTGCACGGGCGATGAAAAGATACAGTGTCGACGGTACCAAGACGCGCGCCATCTACTACGATCGGACGCCGAAAAAGTGACCCGCCTCACGTACAAGAGGGCGCTGGACTTAGCCTTGGCCCCGCACGGCTTTGTGCGGAACGGTACGGACTGGAAGCGGGAATGCGGCGAGGTCGAGCACTGGGTCGATTTACAGAAAAGTTGGATTGATGGTGGCCTTACGATCAATCTGTTCGCGAAGAACCTTGAGACCGAGCGGATGATTAAGGCGGTTCCCTGCGAATTCATCAACGGCATATCGGTGTCCGGCCAAAGGATCGGCTACCTGATCGATGGTCGAGACCGGTGGTGGAAGAACAATCCGGATGGCCCGACTGAGCTGGCTGAAGCCATGGTGACCTTTGGATTGCCCTGGTTTGAGCGGGTCAAGACCTTGGAGGAGCAGGCCGCCGAATGGTACGGGCGTGGCAGAAAAACGCCTTGGCGCGGAACCAACCATTCAGCACTGGCCATGACCCTTTATCGGCTCGGTGAGTACGACGAAGCGCTGGCCGTGTTCGACGGGCCGGTGCGGAGGACGGCGAACCCGACGTATGTGGCCAAGGGGCGGTGCGTGCAGCGCTGGCTTCAGGCTGAGGTGGAGCGGATGAAGGCGGGGCGAATGCCCAAAAACTGAGGGTGGCTGGCGGTACCTGTGCTTCTTTCTGCGTCAGTCGGTGCGGTCTTCGGGTTGGCGGAGATCTATGATCTGGGTCCCGGCATTCGCCGGGATGAGCGGGGTTTGGGGCTCACCGCATCAACCACCGCAAACTATCCGCGAAGATCGCGCCGCCGTGGCGGAGGGAATGGCCGCCGATGCCGAACTCGAAGCGGTGGTCGTAGCCGGCCCAGGCCAGGGCGTTGGCCAGCGTCTGGTTGGCCAGGGGCCAGTCGCCGCTGTTGTTGACGCCGTCGCCGGTGCCGCTCTGGAGGAAGATGCGGAGGGGCTTTCGGGGGCTGGCGCGGAGGATGAAGGGCCAGTTGTGGCCGCCGCGGATGTTGACGAACGACCCGCAGTGGCTGAGCACCGCGCCGAACTGGTCCGGGAAATACCAGGCGGCGGTGAAGGCGCAGATGCCGCCGCTGGAGATGCCGCAGAGAAGACGGTGCGCGGGGTCGGGGCTGAGGGTTACGCCTTCGGCGTGCATGACAAAGGGCAGCAGGTCTTCGGTGAGGAAGCGCCCGTAGTCGGCAGTCATGGCGTCGTATTCGTGACTGCGTTGGACGACAGGGGGTTCGTTGTTGTCGATGAGGACGCCGGGCTCGACGAACACCGCGACGGTGGGGCCGATCTGGCCAGCGGCGTACAGGCTGTCCAGCACCTGGGCGGCGCGGACTTGGCCTTTTGGATTGAGGTAGAACCAGCCGTCGTTGACGATGATCAGCCGCGCCGGTTCGCGGGGATCGAGACTGGGGGTCTGGTAGATACTGACATGGCGGCGGGTGCCGGGGAAGACGCGGGCACCGGTCCAGTCCTTGTGGCGGGTGATGGTGCCCTGGGGCACGTCGGGGCCGGGATAGGCTTCCGGACAGGGATTATAGACGCTATCGGACGGCGGATTGAGAGTCGCCATGAAGTCGGCCTGGGTGCGACCGTTCATCTGGTGCGGCATCAGGCGGTCCAGGCCGAACGCCGCGTAGGTGGCGAAATCCAGTGTCGACATGTGAACCCTTTGAACCAGGGTTGCACAGTGGGCGGTGGGTGATCCTGCGACAAGAGCTTGAACCCAAGGCGCGAACGGGCCAGCTTCGCGCACTTTTGAAATTCCCAGACCAAAGAGAGCCAAACCCATGCAGTTGAAGGACAAGATCATCGTCGTGACCGGGGCGTCCAGCGGGATCGGGCGGGCCATGGCGATCAGGTTCGCAGCAGATGGCGCGAAGTTGGTGGTCTGTGCGGACATCAATGGCGCGGGGGCCACCGAGACGGCCAAGGCCGTGGGCGGGGTGGCCTATACCACTGACGTGTCCAAGGAAGCCGACATCCAGGCGCTGATTGAGGAGGTCGAAGCCAACCACGGCCCTATCGACCTGTTCTGTTCCAACGCCGGGATCGGCGTCGGCGGCGGGGCCGAGGCGTCGGATGAGGGCTGGCAGCGGATCTGGGACATCAACGTCATGGCGCACGTGTGGGCGGCGCGACACCTGGTACCCCTTATGGCGGCGCGGGGCGGCGGGTATCTGCTGAATACATCGTCGGCGGCGGGCCTGTTGTCGCAGATCGGCTCGGCGCCCTATGCGGTGACCAAGCATGCGGCGGTGGGGCTGGCCGAGTGGTTGGCGATCACCCATGGCGATCAGGGCATCAAGGTGTCGGTGCTGTGCCCCCAAGCGGTACGCACCGCCATGACGGCGGGCAATCCGGACGGGGTGGCCAGCATCGACGGCATGATGGAGCCCGAGGAGGTGGCCGAGGTCGTGGTTCGCGGCATCGAGGCCGAGGACTTCCTGATCCTGCCGCACCCCGTGGTGCTGGAGTACATGCGGCGCAAGACCGGCGACTACAACCGCTGGATCGGCGGGATGCGCAAGCTGAACCGGGCCTATCAGGGCTAGGCGCTACTCCAGAGTCGCGTAGGCAGTTGAGCGGTCGCTGGTGCGCTGGCAGCCGACCTCGGCGACGCTGGCCGCCAGGTCGGCGAGATAGGCGTCCATCACCCCGGTGTTGCTGTTACTGACCGTGGAATGCAGCGAATCTGGCGGGCCCTGACGATCATGGAACCAGCCCCGCGCCAGCAGGGCGTCGCCCAGTGCGAAGACGTCGATCTCGACCTCTGACGTCGGGTCCGCCGACATCGCCACCAGGTGATAGGTGCCGTCGCCCAGCACGCGCAGGCCCTCTATGGCGTTGATCCCCGCGCGCAGGGTATCGGCGTTGTGGAGCATCGCCCGGGTAAGCTCCAGATACCCCTCGACGCCCAGGTGTTGCATCACCGCCCAGGCCGCCGCCATCGGCAGGCCTGACCGCGTACCCTGCAGATTGGGCGAGGCATAGAACCCGCCCAGCCAGTCGTCGAACACGAAGGTCTGGTAGGCCCTGAGGCCCTTGTCGCGATAGAGGATCACCGACACGCCCTTTGGCGCATAGCCCAGCTTGTGAATGTCGGCGGAGATCGACGAGACACCGTCGACGCGGAAGTCCCAAGGTGCCACTGGGCGCCCCAGCATCTCGACGAACGGCAACACGAACCCACCCATGCAGGCGTCGACATGGCAGTTCGCACCGGCGGCCTTGGCCAGGGCCGCGATGCCCTGAATATCGTCCACCACCCCTTGCGGATACTGCGGTGCGGAGCCGACCAGCAGCACGGTGTCTGGCGTGATCGCCGCGCCCATGGCGCCAACGTCGGCGGTCCAGTCGGGACGGACTTTGATCTTGGTCAGCTTGATACCGAACATGTGGGCGGCCTTGTGGAAGGCGGCATGGGCGCTCTCGGAGACGATCATGTGCGGTTCGGTGATGCCGCGCTCCTTCTGGCCTCGCTCACGCGCGGCCAATACCGCGCAGAGAATGGACTCCGTGCCGCCACTGGTCAGGAACCCAGCGGCGCTGGGTGGTCCGTGCAGCAGGCCCGCGGTCCAACCCACGACCTCAGACTGGATCGCCCCCAGCGAGGGGAAGGCTTTGGTATTGAGCGCGTTTTCATGCAGGTAAAGCGCGGCGGCGCGCTCGGCCACCTCATGCACGACGGGGCCGCCGTTGTAGACCATGCCGAAGGCGCGCCCGTCCTGCCAGCGCACATCCCCTGCCCGCTTGGCCTGAAGCTCAGCGATGACCTCGTCAACGGGGCGGCCGGTTTTGGACAGGGGCATAAGGGGCCTCCAGAAAGGGCATTGGGGATTGGCACATCTTGGCGCGCCCTGAAGCGGCGGTGCAAGGGGCTGCGTAATGCTGGAAGTCATCCGCCGGGCCTCTTATGGTCGACCCTGCGAGGATCGTTTTGAACACCATCTTGAGACAGTTGCCGCAGATCGGCGTCCTGCTGGAGAGCGCGCCAGCGGTGGCATTGGCCGCGCGGTTCAGCCGGGCCGAAGTTGCCGACACCGTGCGGGCGCAGCTTGAGGCCGTGCGGGCGCAGGTGCTGGCGGGCCAGGGAGACAGCGCGGTTACTATTGGCGACGAGGCCTTCTTCCACGCAACGGCGGAGATGCTGGGTTCGCAGCGCGCGCCCAGCCTGCGCCGGGTGATCAACGCCAGCGGCATCATCATCCACACCAACCTAGGACGCGCGCCACTGGCCCCCGAAGCTCTGCAGGCGATCCAGGCCGCAGGCGCGGACTATTCCAACCTGGAGCTGAGTCTGGACGGCGGTACGCGCGGGTCGCGGCAGGATCATGTGCAGGCACTGATCTGTCGCCTGACGGGGGCGGAGGCCGCCCTGGTGGTCAACAATTGCGCCGCCGCCGTGATGCTGGGCCTCAGCGCCCTGGCCAAGGGGCGGGAGGTGATCGCTTCACGTGGGGAATTGATCGAGATCGGCGGGGCTTTCCGCCTGCCTGACGTGATCGCCGAGAGCGGGGCGCGGCTGATCGAGGTCGGCGCGACCAACAAGACGCGGCTGGCCGACTATCAGCGCGCAATCATACACGACACCGCGATCATCCTGAAAAGCCACACCAGCAACTACCGCATCATCGGCTTCACCGCTGCCCCGGCTCGCCGAGAGCTGGCCGAGCTGGCCCATGCCCACGACCTGATCTTTATGGAGGACCTGGGCAGCGGCGTGCTGGTCGATCTGGCCCAATATGGGCTGCCGGACGAGCCGATGGTGCGCCAAGTGTTGAGCGAGGACGTCGACCTCGTCACCTTCTCTGGCGACAAGCTACTCGGCGGACCGCAGGCCGGGATCATCGCCGGGCGCAAAGACCTGATCGACCGGCTGAAGGGCAACCCGCTCGCCCGCGCGGTGCGCATCGACAAGCTCTCGTTGGCCGCCTTGGAGGCGACGCTGCGTCTCTATCTACCGCCGCACGATCCGATGGCCGCGATCCCCGTCCTCGCCGCCATCGCCCAGGCACCGACAACGGTCCAGGCGCGCGCCGTGGCCCTGGCAAAGGCTATTGGCGGCGAGCACACTGAAGTCATCTCGACCACAGCCCAGGTCGGCGGCGGGTCTCTGCCGCAGCAGGGCTTAGCCAGCTTCGCCGTCGCGATTGCGAGCCCAACCCAGTCCGCCGAGACGCTGGCCACGCGGCTGCGCTCTGGCTTGCCCGCCGTCGTGGGCCGGATCAAGGCGGATCGGTTGCTGCTGGATATGCGGGCTGTCCGCGACGCCGATCTGCCGGACCTAGTGTCGGCGGCGCGACGGGCGCTTGCTGGATGACCAGCTGCGCCGTGGTGGTGATCGGCCACGTGGACCACGGTAAAACCTCCCTGGTGCGCGCCCTGACCGGCATCGAGACCGACCGCCTCAAGGAAGAGCGCGAGCGGGGCCTGTCGATCACCCTGGGCTTTGCGCATCGGACCTATCCCAGCGGCGATATCGACTTTATCGACGCGCCGGGGCACGAGGACTTCATCCGCGCCATGGTCTCTGGGGCCACCGGCGCGCGGGCGGTGCTGTTGGTGGTGTCCGCCGTCGAGGGCTTCCAGCGCCAGACCTTCGAGCACCTTCAGATCGCCGGACTGCTGGGCATCAAGACTGGCGTTGTTGCCGTCACCAAGGCGGACCTCTTGCCCGCTGACCAGTGGGCTAAGCGTACGCAGGAGATCGCCGAGGCGCTCACCGGAACGGCCCTGGACGGCCAGCCGGTGGTGCTCTGCTCCGCGGCGTCGGGCGAAGGCCTGGATCATCTCAGCGAGGCGTTAGACGGGTTGCTGTTGCGCCGTCCGGCGACATCGCACCTTCTGGGTGCGTATCTTGCCATCGACCGGGTTTTTACGCGCCAGGGTGCTGGAACGGTAATCACCGGTACGTTGTTAGGACATGACATTCGCACTGAAACCACGATGACCCTATTGCCCTCGGGCCGCGAGGTTTCAGTTCGCGGCCTGCAGGCGCGTGGTGAGGCCCAAGACCTCGTCGAGGCCGGTCGCCGTGTTGCGGTCAACCTGCGTGGCGCGGTGGTCGCGGACATTCGGCCAGGCGACGTGCTCGCAACGCCCGGCGCCTTCGAGGCCTCTCGCCAGATCGACGTCACCCTCGCCTCTACCAACGCCCGACCGCTAAAGCATATGGATCAGGTGCGGGTGATGTTGGGAACCCTCAGCGTGGTCGGCGTTGTGCGTCTGCTGGCGGAGGGCCTGATCCAGCTTCGGTTCGCGGAACCCATCGTGGCCTATGCCGGTCAGCGCGCGATCCTGCGCCGACTGTCGCCGGCCGAGACCCTGAGCGGGGCTGTTGTCTTAGACCCCGTCGCTCAGCCGTCCGGCCCGCGTCGCGCCCAGCGTGTTGCCGTGTTGGATGCCGTGGCGCGGGGCAATGCCTTGCAGATCGCCCAGACCCTCGCCGGGCAGGGCGGCGGG